>JALUZF010000041.1 GCA_027012135.1 Gammaproteobacteria bacterium | reverse complement strand
AAACCCATATTTGGTCGTATACTGTATTCCCTGTGATTTATCAGGCAGTGAACTTGTCAGCTTGCTTTCGGCCGGTACTATGACAGCATCGGATTTAGTATCAAGGCCAAATTCCATGGTACGGCCAACAACAACTCCTCCGTCTTTTGCTGTGAGGTGAAGAGCTGTGCAGGCATCAGCCGAGGGTTGGATCAAAAGTAGCATAGCGCAGACCGTTCCTGCCAGTAATGACTTGAAACCAATTTTTCTTTTCATGTTTTTTCCTTTTGTTTGGGTTAAATTCAATATTCTTCAGCTTTTTTGATGTTACTTCTGAAAACCGATAGACAAATTTTTTACACGGGAACCCATTCCGTAGGGCCGACAACACCATCTGTGATCAAACGTTTTACATCGTCTCCTGAGTAACCAAGTTCTTGGAGAATTGCCGGTGCATCGGAGCCGATTCTGGCGGTTACACCGGGGCAACCAACGCATTCCCCGTCAAATACGAACCAGGTTGGTGAAAAATTATGACTCTCCCAGCCGTCCCGCTCACGTTTTTCAAACGTAACGGTTTTACATGGTGTTTCCTGATGACGCTGTGCAAGTTCCCGGCAGGTCTGAACCGGCACGGCCTGAATATGTTGATTATGTAAATGGACGAGTGCCTGTTCCACGCTAAAAGATGCCAGTTCCTCTGTGAGATCATGGTCTCCTAAAGCAAAAACAAAGCCATCGGAAAGTTTATACCAGCGCTCTCCTTCATTCATTCCTGTGGCATCCGGTCCGGTAGCAGATTCCGGTGCCGGGGACTGTTGCATGAGGAGCTGGGTAAGTGATGCGGCCGCAGCAAGGGAGGTCCCGGCCCAGTCACCTTTGCCGTCCTGTCGTATCTCTCTTGCAAAAAGGGCGCTCACGCCTGCCCAGCAGCCAAGATATCCGCAGAGATAATCGACGCATGAGGCAACCCCGTGAAAAGTCGGGCAGCCATCCGGTCCGAACCGGTGCATCAGCCCGGTTATCCCCTGCAGGGCAGGGTCGTATCCTGGATAATTATCACGACCGGCAGGTTTTTCACCCTTATGACCGGTGAGTTGCACTGCGATTATATTGGGATTAATTTTATCAAGGGCCTCACGACCAAGTCCCATGCGCTCAAATTGATTATCCCTTTTATTAGCCATCACAAGATCAGCCTTTGCCACGATTTTATTCATGATATCCTTACCCCTTTCGGTGTGCATATCAAGAATAATGGAATGTTTGCCAACACCGTGCTCAGCCGCCCAGGAAACCATGATAACCGGGGCATGCAGGGGATGCATGGGATCTATTTTATAAACAGTGGCGCCAAGTTCTGAAAACATGCGACCGCAGTTAGGCCCGGCAATGACATTGGCAAAGTCGACCAGAACAAATCCTTCCAGAGGTCGTTTTGCAACCGCTTTATCAGCAACCGGGAGGGCTCCAGTTCGATCGGGCAGAAAATCCTGTTTGTTGCATGCTTCAAGATCTGCATAGGGCTGGGCACTGTCAAGCCAGGCAACACGCCCGAGCTGTGCCTTGTCCAGACCATTGACATGGGCAACCAGACGGGCAGCCCGAGCCTCTTTATCCTCCATCCACTCTTCAAAACTGCGAATTTCCACTGCCGGAATACCCGCCTCGCAAAGTTCCTTTTCCCATTCCAGAGCGGTTTTTGTGGCCATAACTTCGGTGATTTTATCAGCCAGCCAGACATTGTTTTTTAAACCCATGGAACCGGCATCGGCAAGATTGCGTCCCTTGTACTGGATGTTTTTCGGATCATAGGGATCAACGTCCACCATGCCCGCAGCCAAGGCCTCTTCCCAGAGACCAAGAGTAGTCAGAAACCTGCGGGCAATTCTGCGGTTGACTCCGGCAATCCCCATGGCAAAACGGTTGTCGGATGTTTTATAGGGGGCGTCCAGGGGAATCAGTCGCTGCTCCAGCCAGAGCTGTCTGGCCGGATCAACGGCGGCTTCCTGTAAGAGCTTTTTGACGGCTTCCTTGTTGACTCCATCGGGAAGACCGGTGAGATCAGCCGGTTTGAGATGTTCCGGTTCTCCTTTGGTGATCAGCGCCAGTGCGCCGATGGCAGAGAGGCCACCGGCAATTCGTGAGCTGGTGACTTCCCGTCCTTGACCGCAGCGTGTTCTGTCCACCAGAGCGGCCCCGGTTGCTATGGCACCATTGACACCGGCATACACGGAACAGAGTGGCAGCGGAGTGTAGATTACCGGGCGGCCGACAAATTTACCCACAGTGGCCATGTTGGTAAAAAAGCCCACCAGGGCGTTAAGCAAATCTTCACTGCAATCGGCATCCAGGTCACCATATATTTCATCACCGGGTAGGGCGGCTGTGATGCGCAGGATAATCTGGGCCGGTGAACGTGCTATTTCTGTCGTGCCATCAACAATAATAACATCGGCAGACGAGGTATCCTGAAGACCGCCGGAAGGTACGGCAATCTTATTTCGATCAAAATATTCATCATGCGCGTCCGGTGTAAAAGCAGCCGGACGCTCAATAAATACCTCGGCTCCCTGATCGGCAAAGAGAAGTCCGGCTAATCGACCGGCAAGGGTATTGCTTAACTCGATAATACGGATGCCATTGTACGGTAATGGGCTCATGCCTTCTCCTATTTGTTGGAATTGTTACAAAAAGCGTTAAAAGATTCTGACGTATTGGGGAAATCCTTCTTCTTTGCAAGTTCCCACGGGCGTTCGCAGCTCTGTGTTTTTTCGCACCAGGAGTAACCGGCTGAACCGATACAGCCGTGGGCGTCATGCCCGCCACCTAACAGCTTGCCTTTATTGAGAATGATCCTGCCCTTGTAGACTACGCCTGTTATGGGAATATCTTTGATTTTGACCGGATCGATTTTGAAGGGATTCTGTTCCAGTATGGTGAAGGTTGCCTCCTTGCCCACTTTGATGGAACCGATCTCCTTGTCCATTTCAAAGGTATGGGCAGCGGTGATGGTAATGCCCTTCATGGCATCATACACGGATATTTTCTCCTCGGGATTCATTACTTTTCCGCTTGCCACAATGCGATTGGCAGCGACCCAGGCCAGCAGGAGCGGCTCGGCAGGGGCCATGGCAAAATCGGAATGCAGGGATACGGGCACACCTCGTTTGGTGAACTCTTTTAATGCGACCATATTGGCTGCCCTTTCCGGTCCAAGACCGGTCTCGCTGTATTTGTCGGCCAGGGCCCAGAGGTAATAGGGATTTGCCGATATTTCGATGCCAAGGTCTGCTGCGCGCCCGGCCTGGGCCGCATCGAAAAGACCAACGTGATGAAAGGTGGTCCGATGATTTTTTCGCGGATTTCGTTTCATGGCCGCTTCTGTAAAATCCAGATACTTTTCAAAGGCCAGGTCACCTGTGATATGGACATGAATTTTGTACCCCTTGTCCCACCAGTAGTTGAATATCTTCTGGGCCGGTTTGAGCGGAATGATCCATTCCGATTTACAATCCGGGCAGTTAAAAAAGGGTTTGCGAAGCTCTAATGCCAGAGAGTAAATGGCTCCGTCGGCAAAGGTTTTGTACTGATTGGGCAGAAATTTTATGTATTTGGTGTTGTATTTGCCGGGAAGTGAAGCAATATGCTCAGCATAGGCATCATTGCCGATCTTTTTGACAAACTGTTCAGGAAAACCGGCAATAAGATAAATGGTATAGGCCCTTGCCTTTTCAGTGCCATATTTAAGCACTGCATATTCATCTTCGAAAGTGCTGGTGGGGAAACCCGGTTCCATCATGGCTGTCAACCCATTTTGCAGCATGAGCTGTGAAATATGCTCCATGCCGCGTTTCAGCATCTCCTGATCACTAAAAAAAGGAGACAATTTTGTCCCTTTCATCATCTGATAGGCCCGTTCCCAGAAATGATAGTTGTCCCAGTCGGCCTGTTTGTCATCCTCTGCCGACAGATCACCCTTTTTGATCCCATATTTTTTTACGCAGGCTGTGTTCAGGTAAATCTCATGGGTGGACCGCTGCCAGATGATGGTGGGGACGTCACCTGTGACCTTGTCCAGATCGTTCAACGTCAGTTGCCCATGCCACGATTTATGATAGCCCCAGATGAGCACTGTTTTCGTCTTGTCGACTTTTGCATCAATGATCTCCCCCACGGCTTGCAGATACTTTTCTCTGCCTTGTACTGCTGGATAAATTTTATGGGGCATGCG
>JALUZF010000040.1 GCA_027012135.1 Gammaproteobacteria bacterium | reverse complement strand
GTTACTTAAGGCAATCTTTCCAGTCAATCAGCAATTTTTCCAGTAACAGGTTAAAATTCACTGAGCCCTGAATTTCATAATAGGCTTTATTAACTGAATCAGTTAGTTGCAAAAGTTTTTTTAAGTATAATCTATTTGATAACTGTTGCAAGTCCTGCTCATAATCAAGGTTGCTGATAAATGACCGGGCATCCGTTAAAGCCTGTAGCTGGCTTATTCTGGCCAGATCAGTCCAGACAGAATCCAGCCAGTAAATAATATCAAAAGCACTGGCAGATACGTTGTTTTTCCCTGCCTTGCTTCTGGCGGTTTTAGTCTTTTTGCTGCTGGTCAGTTTAAATAATCGTTCTGCTGCATTGACCGGATCGTCACTGCCCGACGCAATCTGTAAAACACTATCCAGTACTGTTTTACGAACGGCCTGGGCATTTTCATCGGCCATATCACGGGCCTTGAGGGGTGAACCTGCAGCCAGTGCCAGCATCAGTTCCGGTTGTTCAATCCCCTGTTCCTGCAGCCAGTGCCGGGCTGCGGCAGTTTCAGGCAGGGCTATATCAATTGTCTGACAGCGACTGCGAATAGTCGGCAGTAAGGACTGTTTTTTGCTGGTTACCAGGATAAGGACGGTATTGGCTGATGGCTCTTCCAGGGTTTTTAACAGGCTGTTGGCGGCATTCTGGTTCATGGCATCAGCCGGTTCTATAATAACGACTTTTTTATGCAGCAGCTGACTGCTTAATACTGTCCACTGGATCAGATCCCGGACATTTTCCACCGGAATGATTTTTTTATCTTCCGGTGTGCTCAGATAATACAGGTCGGGGTGATTACCAGAATTAAATAACTGACAGGACCGACACTGCTGGCAGGGCTGCAGGGAACCGTTCTGAGGATCCGGTAGCGGTGCATGACACAATAAGGTCTGAGCCAGGTAAGCCGCCAGAGCTTTTTTTCCGCTGCCGGCCTGACCGCTTAATGACAGGGCATGGGGGAAGTTGTCCAGTTTATGCTGATCGCCGGCCAGCTGCTGCCAGAGCGACTGCTGCCAGGGATATAAACTGGCGGCCAGTAAAGGTTCAGCTACAGCGTCGGGATCAGACATGATCAACCAGCTTTTTCAGTACCCTGTCCAGCTGCTGATAAACTTCTTCAATGGCCGGTCGGGTATCAATAATATAATAACGCTGCGGGTTTTCTCTGGCGAGTCTGAGGTAGGCTTCGCGGATGCGACTGAAAAAAGACATATGCTCTTCTTCAAAGCGATCTGTCTCGCCCCGACTGCGTACCCGCTCCATACCCTGCTCGACGGGAATATCCAGTAAAATAGTGGCATCAGGACGCAAGTCACCCTGAACCCATTGTTCAAGCTGGGCAATTTTTTTCCAGGGCAGTCCCCTGCCGCCGCCCTGGTAGGCATAGGTAGCATCGGTAAAACGGTCACTGATCACCCACTGACCGGATTGCAGTGCCGGAATAATCAGTTCATTTAAATGCTGTGCCCGGGCCGCAAACATTAATAGTAATTCGGCATCATCACATAAGGCAGTATTGGCTTTATCCAGCAGCAGTTCACGTATTTTTTCAGCAATGGGGGTACCGCCCGGTTCCCGGGTGGTAATAAAATCAATGCCTTTTTGCTGCAGAACGTCCTTTATATAATATAAACTGGTGGATTTACCCGCCCCTTCTGTCCCTTCTATGGTAATAAATTTGCCTTTATACATTCAGTTCTTCTTTTTAAGGATGTATTTGCGCACGGCTTTATTATGCGCCTTTAAATTATTGGTAAATACATGGCCGCCGCTGCCGTCAGCAACAAAATACAGGCTCCTGCCCTTTTCTGGATGCAGTACTGCATGTATAGCTTCCCGACCGGGTATAGCAATAGGAGTCGGTGGCAGACCGTCTATCTGGTAGGTATTATAGGCCGTCTTTTTATTGATATCTTTACGCCGGATATTTCCCTTATAGTCATCACCCATGCCATAAATAATGGTGGGATCGGACTGCAGGCGCATTTTCTTTTTAATACGCCGGATAAATACCCCGGCAATCTTACTGCGCTCACTGCTGACGCCGGACTCTTTTTCCACAATAGAAGCCAGGATTAGGGCCTCATAAGGGGTTATAAGCGGCAGGTTTTTCTCTCTTTGCTGCCATTCCTGTTCCAGAACACGCTGCATCTGTTTATGGGCACGCTCAATAAACTGCAGATCGGTGGTTCCTCTGGGAAAATTATAGGTATCCGGATAAATCAAACCTTCGAAGTTTTTATAAGGGCTGTTCAACAACTCCGGCAATTTTTTTAATACTTCTTTAACCGGCTCTTTATCCAGTGTGTGAAGCAGATTGGGATCTTTGTTTATCTGAGCCAGCGCATCTTTAACTGTCCAGCCTTCTACAATAGTCAGGGCATATTGATTGACCTTGCCCGAAACAAAGCGATTTACCAGTTCCTCTAAAGTCATGCCTGAGGTAAGCGTATATTCACCTGCTTTTATTTTCTCAGCCTTTTTGGATAAGCGGGTATAGAGCCAGAAATACTGGGGATGCTCAAGAAAATGCTGCTCCTGCAGTTTGCGGGCAACTTTTTTTATACTGTCTCCTTTGTGGATAGTAAAGGTCTGCTCAGCACGCTCGGCATCGTCAGAAAAACTCAGCGGAGTCTGTAAAAACACATTATATTCATTCCAGTACCAGGCTCCGGCAAAACTGGCGATCAGTAATAATACGGCAATCAGTTTAATTAATTGTTTTATCATAGAGTAATAAACTGGCAGGGGCGCTGCAGTTCCGGGTTCAGGCTTTTTGCCAGTTGCATACTTATATCACGTTGCTGATAGAGCCTGCTCTTCTGGCCTTGTTGATAAATTATTTTACTGACAGGAAGGATACCAAAAATACTATTGGTAAAAAACACTTCATCGGCATTCAGTACTTCCTGCATTTCATAACGACCTGTTGCCAGCGGTATACCCAGAGCCTTTGCACGCTCCAGTAATTCACTGCGAATTGTGCCGCTGACGCCACTATAGATAATTTCCGGAGTGAATAACTGTCCTCTGCTCACAAAAAACAGGTTGGAACTGATACCTTCTGTCACTATTTTTTTAGCAGGTTTATCATTTTCTGCAAATGTACACTCCAGCATAAGACCTTCCCGACAGTTATTAGCCGACAGTTCCTGTGCCGCCAGTACCTGTTCCAGTCGATTTAGGTGTTTTATTCCAGCCAGACTGGGCTGAAGTGCCAGACAGGTCCGGCAGACCAGGGCACTAATGCCTTGCTGATAGTCATTATCATTATGTTCCGGCCAGGGATGAATAGTAATAATGGTTCGAGACTGCGGCTGTTCAGGACTTTTATATCCCCTGCCGCCAGAACCCCGGGTGATAATAATTTTAACCACAGCCAGTGACGGGTTGTTTTTTTCAGCCAGAGCCTGTTCTATCCAGTTCAATAAAGTCTGCTGTTCCGGGACTTCCAGAGCCAGTTGTTTTGCACCCTGCTGCAGACGTTGCCAGTGACGGGACCAGAGGTGCAGTTTCTGATTGATGCAGGCAAGGGTTTCAAAAATACCATCACCATAAGCCAGTCCACGGTCAGAAACGGGCAGAGGGGCCTGAAATTGTCCGTTAATCCATGTCATAATTATATTTTACTAATTCAGCCCCAATGCTCTGAGCAGCCCCCTGGCCTTGGCTCTGGTTTCCTGTAATTCCCGCTGTGCAATGGAATCAAACACCAGTCCAGCCCCGGCTCTGAAACTGAGTTTCTGTCCAACTGTTGATGCTTTATCTTCTGCAGGCTGCTCCTGCAGAACAAAAGTACGAATTAAAATATTCAGATCCATACTGCCGTCCCGGTTAATATAGCCCATAGAGCCGGTATAAGCACCCCGAGAGCACTGTTCCAGTTCAGCAATGATTTCCATACAGCGTATTTTAGGACAGCCGGTAATAGTTCCCCCGGGAAATAAAGCCTTTATAACATCCACCGGGGTTTTGTCCTTCTGCAATTCTCCAACCACATTTGACACAATATGATGAACATGGGCATAGCTTTCATTGACCATCAATTCATCCACCTGGACAGTACCGGGCACACAGACCCGCCCCAGATCATTACGGATCAGATCAATCAGCATAATATGTTCAGCCTGTTCTTTAGGGTGATTATGCAGACGCTCTATCAGGCGTTTGTCTTCTTCATCTGAACTGCCGCGGGGATGGGTACCGGCTATGGGCCTGGATTCAACACGGTTGTTTTTAACGCTTAACAGGCGTTCCGGAGAGGATGAAATAACACTTGCCCTGCCTGATTCTGTTTTAAATCCTGCCAGGCCGGAAAAAGGTGCCGGATTAGACTGGCTTAGTTTTTTATAGACAAAGGCTGCAAAGTCAGAATGTTTATGGCGGTTGGCAGGCTCAGAGCTTTTAGTACGCTCAGGACTGTCAGCAGTCTCAGTGCTGCCAATATCCGCCTGCCAGAGACGGGACATATTGACCTGAAAGACATCGCCATCACGTATATACCTGCGAACACGTTCTACGGAGGATAAAAACAGCTGTTCAGATTCTTCCTGCAAATTAAGCAGTAAGTCTTCAATCTGCAGGGGCTGTTCTGGTTCTGACTGTACCTGTTCAATATCCTTTTGCAGTTCCTGCAGGGCTGCTTTATGTTCAATGCCCTGCTCCGTTATAAAAAACAGGCGCTTTTTTTGATGGTCAATAATCAGAGCCTGCCTGACCCTGGCAGCATAAGCCCGTGGCAGGCACTGCTGTACCTGATAGTCCGACATAATCGGTTTTAATACCGGTTCAACTTCCTGAGCCAGTTCATACGACAGAAAAATAAACCAGCCGCCGCGAAAGGGTAAAAAGTCAAATTCGGAGGTTTTATCACAAGCCGATGCCTGATAGATCTTATTAAAGTTATCAAGAAAGCCTTTTTGTTTATCAATGGTCTGTTTTTCTGAAGAACTAGTATCTGAAAAGCTGAGCACTTGTCCCTGCTCCAGTATCAGTCTTTGCTCAGGACGAATAAACAGGATATCAAAATTAGAGTCTCCCTGATGTATATCAGGCCCAATGGGTTCGCTACAGCTGGTACTGCTGAGAAAATAAGGATAATCTTCAGGAGAATACTGGTAGAAACGATAAAACGCAGGCAGGTTTTTAAGAGTTTTAAACGGTAGTTCTGTAACCTGGCAAGCTGTCATTTGATAAGAACCATTAATAACAAAGTGTCCCAACTTAACCGGTTAATAACTATAAGCAGTTAATAGCCATAAGCAATAAGTAGTCGGGTTAAATCGGGACGATTTTGAAATTAAACCTTACCCAGAATCAATGTGCCATTGGTGCCGCCAAAACCAAAGGAGTTGGAAATGGCATAATCAATGTTCATTTCCTTTGCACTTCCTGCGGCATAATCCAGATCACATTGCGGATCAGGATTATCCAGATTAATGGTTGGAGGTGCCACCTGATCACGGATGGCCAGCGTTGTAAAGACAGCCTCAATACCACCTGCTGCGCCGAGCAGATGTCCGGTCATGGACTTGGTAGAGCTCATGGTGAGCTGGTAGGCATAATCACCAAAAGTACGTTTGGCCGCTTCTGTTTCAGCCAGATCACCGGCTGGTGTAGAAGTACCATGGGCATTAATATAGTTTATCTGTTCCGGGTTCAGACCTGCATTTTTCAGAGCCATATCCATACAGCGGCTGGCACCTTCTCCGCCTTTGGAAGGCAGGGTCATATGATAAGCATCGCCACTCATACCAAAACCCAGTACTTCGGCATAGATTCTAGCGCCGCGGGCTTTGGCAAATTCGTATTCTTCCAGTACCACAACCCCAGCACCGTCACTAAGTACAAAACCATCCCGGTCCTTATCCCAGGGCCTGGAAGCCCCTTCGGGGTCATCATTACGGGTGGATAAGGCCCGCGCTGCAGCAAAGCCGCCCAGGCCGGTTTTAGAGGTCGCCATTTCAGCACCGCCAGTAATCATAACATCGGCATCACCATATTCAATAATACGGGCCGCATCACCGATACTGTGGGTGGCTGAAGCACAGGCCGTGGCCATGGCCAGGTTCGGACCTTTCATGCCGTACTTCACAGACAAATTCCCGGCAATCATATTAATAATATTACTGGGCACAAAAAACGGTGATATTTTACGGGGGCCGCCTTTTAAAAAGGAATCAAAGCCTTTCTCAATACCGGGCAGACCGCCGATGCCGGAACCGATAGAAACCCCGATACGCCAGGCATTTTCTTCAGTCACTTCCAGGCCGGCATCTTCAATGGCCTGAATGCCTGCCGCCATACCATAGTGGATAAAAGTATCCATTTTCTTGGCATCTTTTCTGGACAGGTATTGTTCAACATCAAAATTCCTGACTGAACCGCCAAATTTTACACTGAAGGCACTGGTATCAAAATGTTCAATCGGTGCAATACCGCTTTTACCTGCAAGAATATTTTCCCAGGATTCTGCAACCGTTAAACCTACTGGACAGACCATCCCAAGACCGGTAATAACTACTCGTCTCTTAGCCAAAAAAGTTCTCCAAAAATAAACCCCGACAATACCATATCAACTGCAGTCTGCCTTTAATTTCCAGACGAACATAATGTCTTCAGACAGAAAAGAGTGTAGGATAAAACTCAATAAATATGACAGGGTATAAATAAGTAAAGCCGGTTTAACAAGGCAGACATAGATTGCAATGTTAAATACGGCTTTAAGAAATATCAGGTATTAAAAAGAAAAAATCTTTTTAATTAGCCGTCAATATGGGCATTGATATAATCAATTGCCAGCTGAACAGTAGTGATTTTTTCAGCTTCTTCGTCTGGAATTTCAGTTTCAAATTCTTCTTCAAGAGCCATAACAAGTTCAACGGTATCCAGAGAATCAGCACCCAGATCATCAACAAAAGATGACTCTGGTTTTACTTCGTCTTCTTTAACGCCTAATTGTTCAACAACAATTTTAGCCACTCTTTCTTCAACACTACTCATTTTATAAAATCTCCATAATTCTTATGCAACTCTTTGCAACACTGTACTTTTCAAATTCTGCCTTATTGCACAGTAATTTGATAAGGTTGAATAAAACCGACCTTTCAGTGTGTTTATTTACGTGCCGCTATTTTAGTGAAATCTAATCGGATATACCAGTATAGATGTTAAAAAAAACCTTATTTAGTCTATTAGATCATACTTAATAAGGTTTATTTGTAAATGTCATGCCTTAGGGCATATACATGCCGCCATTTACATTCAGGGTTTCGCCCGTAATATAAGATGCGTCATCCGATGCCAGGAAAGCCACGGCTGAGGCAATTTCTTCAGCCTGTCCCAGACGGTTTAAAGGGATCTGACTTAACAGGGCTTTTTTGGTGTCATCAGACAATGCACGGGTCATATCGGTATCGATAAAGCCCGGCGCTACCGCATTGACGGTAATACCACGAGACCCCACTTCCCGGGCCAGCGACTTGCTGAAACCGATAATACCGGCTTTAGCCGCCGCATAGTTGGCCTGCCCGGCATTACCCGTTAACCCTACTACTGAAGCTATAGAGATAATACGCCCTTTTCTGGCCTTCATCATTGCCCGCAGACAGGCTCTGGACAGTTTAAAAATAGAGGTCAAGTTAGTTTCAATAATGGCATCCCATTCTTCGTCCTTCATGCGCATCATCAGGTTGTCACGGGTAATACCGGCGTTATTGACCAGAATAGAAGGCATGGCATACTGTTCTTTCATATTCTCCAGCAGTTGGTCAATACTGGCCTGGTCGGTTACATTAAGTACCATACCCTGACCCTTAATAGCATTTTCTTTCAGATAGTTAGTGATATTTTCTGCACCTTTTTCTGAAGTTGCAGTACCAATAACAGAAGCACCTTTTTTACCCAGGCTGATAGCAATCGCCTGGCCAATACCACGACTTGCACCGCTCACCAGAGCGACTTCATTTTCCATAGACATCAGGAGAGTTCCTCAAAAGCTTTATCAATAGTTACTGTATCAAACAGAGCGAGTGCCGGCATGCGGCGGTTAATACGTCGATTCAGACCGGTCAGTACCTTACCGGGGCCGCATTCAACAATCTGTTCAACACCATCGGCCACCATTTTATTAATGGTTTCAACCCAGCGTACCGGTTGGGATAATTGTTTGACCAGGTTGTTTTTGATCTGCTGCGGATCATTTTCAATACTGACATGAACATTATTAATCACCGGGATAACAGGCGACTGAATATTAATACTTTCCAGTTTGCCTGCCAGTTTTTCTGCGGCACTTTCCATTAATGCACAATGGGACGGTACACTGACCGCCAGTTTAATGGCTTTTTTGGCACCGGCCTGACTGGCATTTTCCATGGCCCTGTCAACCGCATCACTATGCCCGGCTATCACCACCTGTCCGGGTGAATTAAAATTAACGGCAGAAATGACTCTGTTCTGTCCTTCCTGTTTATACTGTGCAGCGGTATCTTCACACACTTTAATAACGGCCTCATCTTCCAGGCCCAGAATAGCCGCCATAGCCCCTTCTCCGCTGGCGACTGAGTCCTGCATATATTGACCACGATGGTAAACCAGGTCAACGGCATCAGAAAAATCCAGGGCTTCAGAACAGACCAGGGCGGTATATTCGCCCAGACTATGGCCAGCCATAACAGCCGGCATGGCACCGCCTTTGCTTTTCCAGATCTGCCAGACAGCATATCCGGCAGCCAGCATGGCAGGCTGGGTATGCTGGGTTTTATTAAGTTCGGTATCCGGGCCGTTCTGGGTCATGTCCCAGAGATCAAACCCGAGCACATCACTGGCCTTTTTAAAGGTAGCAGTAACAATTTCTGCATAAGCCGGGTTATCATCAGCAAAGCTGCCCAGCATTCCCACAGACTGGGAACCCTGACCCGGAAAGATAAATGCAATTGACATCTATTTTTTCCTGTTTTTTGGTTACTAGTATATAAATATTATTCAAACATATTTAACCGTGACAGGCTGCATGTACTGTATTTCCGGGGGCGCTCAAGTACCTCCATGTATTGGTTTAGAACTTTTCAAAATTTGTTTTGTAAAAAGTTCTTATCCCAGTGATTGTGAAAACATCCATGTTTTCAAAACCCCGTAAACACAGTACATGCAGCCTGTCACTCTATCGTGTTCCATTACACTTAAAGGCTTTTAGTATTTTATTAAGGCTGAACCCCAGGTAAAACCGCCGCCGAAGGCTTCCAGAAGAATAGTTTCACCGCGTTTAATTCGACCATCTCTGACCGCTGTATCCAGAGCCAGGGGTACAGAAGCCGCTGAAGTATTACCCTGTTCCTGTACCGTAGTGACTACGTGATCGGTGGACATTTTTAATTTTCTGGCAGTAGCATTAATAATCCGGATATTGGCCTGATGCGGTACCAGCCAGTCAATATCAGACTTTTCCATATTGTTGGCGGCCAGAGTTTCATCCACGATGCGACCCAGGGTATTGACGGCTACCTTAAAAACTTCATTTCCCTTCATTTCAATGTGTACCGCATCCAGTCCATTGGGATTAGTATCAGAAATACCGCCATTGGTATTAAGCAGTTCAGCAAAACTGCCGTCAGCATGAATATGAGAGGACAGAATACCCGCTTCTTCACTGGCTTCCAGGATAACAGCACCGGCCCCGTCGGCAAATAAAACACAGGTAGTTCGATCAGTCCAGTCTACTATACGGGACAGGGTTTCAGCACCAATAACCAGAGCACGTTTAACGGCACCAGTTTTTATGTATTTATCAGCGATATCAAGCGCATAGATAAAACCGGTACATACAGCCTGAACATCAAAGGCCGGACAGCCGTGAATATCCAGGCGCTGCTGTAACAAACAGGCAGTACTAGGAAAAACCAGGTCAGGAGTCGTAGTGGCAACAATAATAAGGTCTATGGTCTGAGGGTCTATATCAGCCTGCTCAATGGCATTCCTGGCGGCTTCTTCTGCCAGATCACAGGTCGTCTGATCATCATCGGCAATGTGTCTTTTCTTAATACCGGTACGTTCAGTTATCCATTGATCTGAGGTATCTACAATCTTTTCCAGATCGTGATTGGTCAATACTTTTTCTGGCAGGTAACTGCCGGTTGCCACAATACGAGAATACATCTAAAAAGCCTTAAGCCTGTAAAATAATAAGTAGAAACAGCCAATTATAACATACAAATAACGGCCGTTTTCTGATTTATGTCTAAGTTTGAATGATTTTTAATTGTTGTTATTTTAATTATGTTGTAACTTTTTGCTATTAAGTTGCTATTAAGCAATTTCTTTTTCTGATGACTGTTCAATCAGGGTTTCCTGTAAAACACTGCTGATTTTTTCCGGAACATTATTTTCCACTTCCATAATGGCCACCCGGATAGCATTAGTAAATGAAAACACATCGGCACCGCCATGACTCTTAACCACGATACCTCTTAAACCCAGCAGGCTGGCACCATTATAAATTCTGGGATCAATTTTGCTTTTAAAGGCTTTTAATACCGGCATGGCAATGAGTCCTGCCAGTTTGGTCAGCCAGTTGCGATTAAATTCCTGCTTAATGTAGTAAATAATCATTTTGGCCACCCCTTCAGAGGTTTTAAGGGAAATATTACCCACAAAACCGTCAGCAACCACAACATCAACCACACCTTTGTAGATATCATCACCTTCAATAAAGCCGTAATAGTTCAGAGTGCTGTTTGAAATCAGGCCGGCAGCCTGCTGTACCTGCTCATTGCCCTTCATTGCTTCCTGGCCAATATTGAGCAGGCCAATGGTGGGTTTTTCTATATCATCAATGGCGGTAGTCAGTACCGATCCCATGACTGCAAATTCCAGCAGGTGATCCGCTGAAAGCTCTACATTTGCACCCAGATCCAGCATATGGGTATGGCCGGTTTGAGTAGGAATGGCCGAACAGATAGCCGGGCGGTCAATTCCAGGAATGGTTTTAAGAACAAATCGGGCGGTCGCCATTAAAGCACCGGTATTACCGGCACTGACACAGGCATCAGCCTCTTTGGCCTTAACCTTGTTAATGGCCACACGCATAGAGGAGTCTTTTTTGCCGCGTAATGCAGAGGCCGGTTTTTCATCCATGCCCACGACCTGGGTGGTATGTTGAATGGTCAGGCGGGCGCGAACATCCTCAGAACATCCCTGAAGTTTAGCATCTATAGAAGATTCGTCACCCACCAGAATAATTTTCAGGCGCGGATATTCCTGGGCAATATTAATAGCGGCCGGTATGGTAACATCCAGACCGATATCTCCGCCCATGGCATCTATAGCTATTGTGCTGGTGTTTTGTTTATTTATCATTAATGTGTTCATGGTAAAGGAAAAAACAAAGCCCCAGAAACTTTCTGAGGCTTTGTTTTAGAAACAGGCAATAAATCCGTTAATATTTGTGTTCATTTGCATGTCGGCAGCCAAAATCACTGAATTAATTTTAACATCCAACATTAGGCAAAGTTAAGAAACAAAAGTATTAATATTAAAATTACTTGTTAATAACCTTTTGGCCCTTGTAGTAACCATCTTCAGTCACATGATGACGACGATGAGTTTCACCACTGGTTGGGTCGATTGATAAAGTAGGATTACTCAGAGAATCATGGGAGCGACGCATGCCACGACGAGCCGGAGTACATTTGTTTTTTTGAACTGCCATTAGTTTTTCCTCAAATAACTAAAATTAAATATATAAAATTTAACGAAACGGAAGGTTTAACTCCCGATTATTCCTTTAACTGTTTTAATATAGCAAAAGGATTATCTTCCTCCTGCTTATCTTGCTCTCCACCTGAACCCATATCCGGTTTATCGGCAGGAGCCACCTGTTTATCGGCTGGAAAATCTAACTGTATATGACAGCCAGTTCCCGAATCTGATTCAGGATGCATAGCAAACTGAGGCAATGCCAGCAGTAACTCATCCTCAATCAGAATCCTTGGATCAAAGAGTTCTTTTTTATTCAGCCAGAAAACATCATAACCGGAGTCTTCAGCTTTTTTCTGTTCAAAATCATCATGAACAAAAGCAATGGATACATCGCAATCCAGAGCCAGAGTAAAATTTTCCATACAGCGTTGACACTGCATAACAACTTTCGTATCAACATGTCCGTTAACAAAGCGATTATCCAGTCTGTCTTTATCAAATTCAAGGTGATAATGAATATCACCCTGAGGCTGAATAATTGACTCATTTAGACGCAGCAGATCTTTTTCAGACTCCTGCGGGCTGATAACACCTTCAAGAGTTACCCCTTTATCAGTATATCGATAATGATCAATTCGCTGTGGTATGCGTTCTGCCATTTAGCTGCCGTTTTAAGCCGTTCTGATGTCTTTCAAACCACTATTACAAGTCACTCTCAAGCAACTTTGAACAGAGAACAGAAACAGGCTTTTTGAAACCATTCAGGATAATCCCCTATTTTAAAGTTTTTGAATAATGTTGTCAAAATCTTTACTGATTTAATTGAAATTTTATAAAAAGTAAAAAATCAACTCATTAAAGTATCGGTAAACCTGTGAAAACAATGGTTATTAACAAATCGTGATAATCATTACGTTTCTTCAGGCAAATGGCTCATATCACTCTCCAGATGAGCATTATAGTTATTACTCCATTCAAGGTATTCATCAATAGGTAATGGATGAGAAAACAGAAAACCCTGCCCTTCTTCACTGTGTTTCTGTTTTAAAATTTCAAGTTGTGCCTTGGTTTCAATGCCTTCTGTTACCACAGTCATATTGAGGCTATGAGCCATGGATACTATGGCACTAATCAGTTTAATATTATCAGGTTCCAACTCCAGGTTAGTAACAAAAGATCGATCAATTTTAAGGCAATCTATGGGCAGGTCTTTTAAATAACTTAGAGATGAATAACCGGTACCAAAATCATC
This sequence comes from Gammaproteobacteria bacterium, assembly GCA_027012135.1. Classification (GTDB taxonomy): domain Bacteria; phylum Pseudomonadota; class Gammaproteobacteria; order GRL18; family GRL18; genus JANELJ01. Next base: position 28,117 of record JALUZF010000040.1, on the reverse strand, counting down.
TATTGAGATTTTAATACCTTTATTATGAAAAGCATTTAATTTATTAAGTAACTGCTCGTGATCTTCAGCCAGCAGACTTTCAGTAACTTCAATATCCAGTTGTAAAGGGTTATAGCCAGTATTCATTAATATGTTTTCAATATCCTGTATTAGAAATGGATCAGAAAACTGTCTGGGAGATAAGTTTATCGCAAGACGTAAATTATTCTGTTGTTGCCCAAATTCTATACAGGCCTGTTCAAACACCCATCTCCCGACTTCAATAATATGTCCAGACTCTTCCAGAATAGGAATAAATTCATCCGGAGATATGTTTCCCAGTTCAGGAGTAGACCAGCGTAACAATGCCTCAGCACCGGTAATCATACCATTTTTTAAATTAATTCTCGGCTGATAATGTAAGTTAAATTCATTTCTTTCCAGAGCATCTCGTAACAGGCTGACCAGTCTCATACGTCGCCCAGCCGTTTCTCCCATACTGGTAGAGTAAAACTGAAAATTATTGCCACCTACGTTTTTAGCATGATACATGGCAATATCTGCCTGCTTTAATAAATCCTCCATGGTATTGTCTTCAAAAGGAAAAATAGTAACACCAATGCTGGCCGTGGTATGTAATTGATGCTCACCATATATAACAGGTAATTTTACCTGATTAAGAATGCGTTTAATTATGGTAATAACTTCATTAATATTACTGTTATTTTCCAGCACCAGAGCAAATTCATCACCACCCAGCCGGGCAATAGTATCACTTTCACGGACTGTTTTTATCAGCCGATCAGATATTTCCTGAAGTACCACATCACCTGTCGCATGCCCCAGACTATCATTGATTATTTTAAATTTATCCAGATCGATAAAGAGGATTGCAAGGATAGTATGACAACGCTGTGACTGTGTCATAGCATGTTTGAGTCGATCCTGAAATAACAGGCGGTTAGGTAATTTAGTCAGTGCATCATGATAGGCAAGATGTTGTATGTGCTGTTCAGTACGGACTTTTTCCGTTATATCTTTTCCAGTCGCAACAAAATGAGTAATTTTCCCCTGCCTGTTACGAATTGGACTGATGGTTTTTTCTTCATGATAAAGTTGACCATCTTTTTTGCGGTTAATAAAAATACTATGAAAAATCTGGCCGTTATTTAATTTAGTCCACATAGTCTGATAAAAATCCCGACTTTGCTGACCTGAGTTTAAAATTTTGAGGTTTGTGCCTATGACTTCTGTATGTTTATAGCCAGTAATTTTTTCAAAAGTGGGATTAACATACTCAACTATCCCATTTTTATCAGAAATAACAATAATATCACCGGTTTGTTCTATAGCACTGGATAACTTAGTGTTTTTTTCAACTTCCTGTTGCAGTTTTCTCATATTATGCTGCAGGTCTTTCGTTCGAGCCTGGACATTCTTTTCAAGTTGTAAATGAGACTGCTTTAGTTCCTGTTCAGCCTTATAACGTTTTTTTTCCTCCTGCATTAAATGCCATATCATTAAAACCAAAATAATTAGAAAAACAGAAAACACCATGAGATCTACATAGATAAGATTGTAAATATGGTCTGAAATCAGTGAATGCTCCATAATATCCACTAATAACCAGCGGGTGCCAGCAACAGGTTTACTTGATAATAGCTGTCCATCCTGTAACTGAGAAAGGTAGATTTGCTCTGGATTTCTGGAATGAGTGTCCTGGGCTGTCACTTCTACCAGACCGGGACGATCACTTCTCAGCAATATAAGCCTGTGGCCGGGTAACTGGGCATTTTGTAATAAATAAGAGATATGCTGCAGACCAAAACTGACAAAAAATATGATGTTTTGCTGTTTATATTGCCAGTTCTGCATTACATCAAAATGATACAGAGTCGGCCCAGGATGAATATAGGCATCAACCTTATCATGTGATAAAGCAAATTCATGAATATCCTTACGGCAGGCCCCTCCCACTTTTTCTACAAAATCATCAAACAGCAACTGACCGCTATCATCAGCAATGGTAAAAGTATAAAAACCCCGAAAATATTGAGATAACTGCTGTTCTACCTGTTTGTGTACTGAGCCATTATCCGGAGAATTTAATAGTTCAGCCAGCTGTTCCTGATGACCATCAAGGTAGATTTTCAGCGATGTTTTAAGGCTGTCCATATAAGTGGTAATATTATTAGCTGCGCCACTGATGGATTGAGAAGCAATATCCTGTTGATATAATAAAAAACGTCTATAATCTTTGTAGGAAAAAAATGCCAGTAAAAAAGCCAGGGAAAACAGAAAAACAAGACTAATAACTATTATTTTACCTTTGCTTTTACATTGTGTTACCTGCTCTATAAATTTATTCATCGGTTAATTTCAGGTAAAATGTTACAGTAAAATATCAATTAGTTTGTTAAACTAACTATTCAGTCCAGCCATTACCCTGACACAGGAATTATCAAAAATGTGAAACGGGATTGAAAAATATCCATGTAGTTTAATGGCCTGATAAAATTGATTACTGATACGGGGAAACGGGCAACAATAAAATATACAATTTAATATAGTTTAGGTTTACATTTTTAGCAAAGTTTAAATGCCCTGAATTATACTCTTTATAACCGTATATTCAGGGCGGATCATACTTTGGTTAAAATATGTTCAATTTGAAATTTATAACCTCTGAGTATCTATTGACCGTGCTTCTTGATGAAGTTTCGGCAGCATGACCGCCATGAAAGGCGGAAATGCTGCCGAAAAGCCTCCATGGATGGATTTAAGGTGTCTTCAGCAAGGAGTGCGGTCAATAGATACGGTATTTGAGTCTAAATGAGAATCATTAAAAGTATGCCCCCACCCTGACCGTATATTTAACATGGAACTTTTTTATTATTCTAACTTTCTACTTAGCAGCTTGAAAAAACAGACTTTTTAAACCATTTTTTTATAAACCGATACAGCATATTAGCGAGAATTCAGGTGATAAAAAAAATACTGATAGCCAATCGCGGGGAAATTGCAGTACGGATTATTCGCGCCTGTGCCGAGATGGGTATTACTTCAGTAGCGGTGTATGCTGAAGCCGATCGAAACGCCCTGCATGTCAAAAAAGCCGATGAGGCTTATTCGCTTGGCCCTGATCCCGTCAGTGGCTATCTGAATGCCCACAGACTGGTCAATATTGCTCTGGCTTCAGAGTGCGATGCTATTCACCCGGGTTACGGATTTCTGTCTGAAAACCCGCTCTTTGCCCGAATCTGTGAACGCCGTAATATCAAGTTTATCGGCCCCACTTCCGATGTTATTGAAAAACTGGGCAATAAAACCCAGGCCCGCGCCACTATGATTGCCGCCGGTGTGCCGGTAACACCCGGCAGTGACGGCAATCTGGCAGGTATTCATGAAGCCCTGAGTGTGGCGAATAGCATTGGCTATCCGGTTATGTTAAAAGCCACATCCGGTGGTGGCGGCCGAGGTATTCGTCTGTGCCATAATAAGAGTGAACTGAAGCATAATTTTCCAAGAGTCATTTCTGAAGCCACTAAGGCTTTTGGATCGGCTGATGTGTTTCTGGAAAAATGTGTGGTAAATCCAAAACATATCGAGGTGCAGATCCTGGCCGATGAACATGGCAATGTTATCCACCTGTTTGAACGTGACTGCTCTATTCAGCGCCGGCACCAGAAACTGATTGAAATAGCCCCCTCTCCACAGCTAAATGAACAGCAGCGTCACACCATTGGGGAGCTGGCCGTTAAAGCAGCAAAAGCCGCCGGTTATACCAATGCCGGTACCGTAGAATTTCTAATGGATGAAAATGATCTGTTTTATTTTATGGAAGTGAATACCCGCCTGCAGGTAGAGCATACCATTACCGAACAGATCACCGGTATAGACATCGTCCAGGAACAGTTTCGTATTGCCAGCAATATGCCCCTGCGCTACCAGCAGCAGGACATACAGATCCGCGGCTATGCTATGGAGTTCAGGATCAATGCCGAAGATCCTAAAAATGATTTTCTGCCCAGTTATGGCCGCATTACCCGCTATTTTGCACCCGGCGGGCCGGGCATTCGTACCGACGCAGCCATTTATACCGGTTATGAGATCCCACCCTACTATGATTCCATGTGTGCCAAGCTGATTGTCTGGGCACTGGAATGGGATGAAGTCATTCAACGAGCCAAACGGGCATTAAAAGATATGGGCGTTTACGGGGTAAAAACCACCATCCCCTATCAAATGAGTATTTTAAAATCAGCTGATTTTGTCAGCGGTCATTTTGATACCAGTTTTGTGGAACAGCACCCTGAACTGGTCAATTATTCTGTAAAATGTTCACAACAACATCTGGCTCTGGCATTTGCCGCCGCCATTGCTGCCTACCAGGGTATGTAACAGCCTCAGGAAACTATTATGGGAAAAACGCGCGTTACTGAAACAGTTTTAAGAGACGGTCACCAGTCTTTAATTGCCACCCGCATGCGCACCGAAGACATGCTGCCCATCTGCGAAAAACTCAATAACATTGGCTTCTGGTCTCTGGAAGTTTGGGGTGGTGCCACTTTTGACAGCTGTATCCGTTTTTTAAAGGAAGATCCCTGGGAGCGCTTAACAAAACTCAGAGAAGCCCTGCCGGACACCCGTTTACAAATGCTGCTGCGGGGCCAGAACCTGCTGGGTTATCGCCATTATTCCGATGATGTAGTCAAGGAATTTATCCGCCTGTCGGCACTGAACGGCATAGATGTCTTTCGTATTTTTGATGCCATGAACGATGTCAGGAACCTGAAAGCCTCTATCAAGGCGGTTAAAAAATACGGCAAACATGCCCAGGGAGCCATTGCCTATACCACCAGTCCGGTACATAACAATAAACTTTTTGTCAAAATGGCTAAACAGATGGAAAAAATGGGCTGCAGTTCCATTGTTATTAAGGACATGGCCGGCCTGTTAACCCCGTACAGTACTTCAGAACTGGTTAAAGCCCTGGTGGACGCCCTGGACGTTCCGGTACATCTGCACTCTCATGCCACCGCAGGACTGGCTTCCATGTGTCAGCTTAAGGCTCTGGAAGCCGGCTGCAGCGGTATTGACACCGCCATTTCTGCTTTTGCTGAAGGCACCAGTCACCCCACCACAGAAAGCATGGTGGCGGCCTTAAAAAATACCAATTATGACACTAAATTAGATCTGCCTGAATTACAGGAAATCGGAGCTTATTTTTACCAGGTGAGAAAAAAATACCACCAGTTTGAAAGTGAGTTTACCGGACTGGATACCCGGGTACAGGTCAATCAGGTGCCCGGCGGCATGATTTCAAATTTATCTAATCAGCTCAAGGAACAGGGTGAACTGACCCGCATGAACGATGTCCTGGAAGAAATTCCCCGGGTACGGGCCGATCTGGGCTACCCGCCGCTGGTCACTCCCACATCTCAGATAGTGGGTACCCAGGCGGTATTAAATGTATTAACAGGTCAGCGTTATAAAACCATTACCAATGAAGTCAAACTGTATCTGCAGGGCAAATACGGCAAAGCACCGGGCAAAGTCAATAAAAAGGTTCAGCAGCTGGCTATAGGCAATGAGGCGGTTATAGAGTGTCGTCCAGCCGATTTATTAAAACCGGAACTGTCCCGACTGAAAAAAGAAATTGGTAAACTGGCTGAAACGCCTGAAGATATCATGATATTCGCCATGTTCCCGGATATAGGCAAGGACTTTCTGGAACAACGGGCCGCCGGCACACTGACACCGGAATATCTGGAACCCATTGGTGAAAAAGAACAGACTGCTTCCAAAGCACCTACAGAATTTTTAATTACCCTGCATGGTGAAGAATACCATATAAAAGTCACCGGAACCGGACACCCCAATCAGGACAGACGGCCTTTTTATATGACACTGGACGGTGTACCGGAAGAGGTACAGGTAGAAATATTATCAGAACTGGAAGACAACTCCGAACAGCAATCTCGTTCCGGCAGCAGCAAGCATCCGAAAGCATCTCAGCCCGGCCATGTGACCACATCCATGCCTGGTGTCATTGTCGAGGTACTGGTGAAGGTCGGCGACCATGTGGAAGCCGGTTCACCGGTTATCATCACTGAGGCCATGAAAATGGAAACCGAAATACAGGCATCCATTTCAGGTACTGTAACTGAAGTTTATGTATCCAAGGGTGATTCCGTTAACCCGGACGAGATTTTAGTTGCTATTGAATAGCGACTTATACTGGCACAGTGATCAGAACAAGAAATACACAGGCCAAAACAAATAAAGTCATCATTTTACCACCCCTTTAATGCTAAGTTGAGATAAACCCAATTAAATAACATAATTTTCGTTCTCAACTGTTCCTGAAACCCCCTTCTGGAAAATCTTTTTCTGTCAGGAAAAGTTTGAACACTTAAAAGTGAATCTTTTGCTTCAGGTTTAGTGAGATCATATACCGGAAAATTTATTATTTCCGTGAGTGTTTTCACGCTTAGAGAAAATTTATATTTACTCTTAGTAATAAAGATAGGCTTATTGAGCTCTCTTGTCAATCAACTTAGAGCAATAATCTAGAAATTACTTTAACTTTATTCTTCTTGCTGTGAATGTACCCGATCTGGCCTTTTTACTTAATTTCAGACAAAAAAAAGGGTAAGTCTTTTCAGACTTACCCTTTTTTCAGTGTTAGTAACTTACTTAAAAAGTATTATACCACAACAATATTTTCTGCCTGAGGGCCTTTTTGACCTTGAGTTACAGTGAACTCAACTTTTTGACCTTCAATTAAAGTTTTGAAACCTGAGCCAGAAATCGCACTGAAATGAGCGAAAACGTCAGGACCAGAATCCTGCTCAATAAAACCAAAACCTTTAGATTCGTTAAACCATTTTACGGTACCAGTAGACATATAATTATATCCTTTTCCAATTAGTAATTTTAATAGTGTCCATTGAACTGTTTTAAACCATTTAAATCGGAGCTAAAACAAGAACCAGGAACGGGTTGTGCTGAGAAGTGGTGCTATTTACTTATGAAAAACTTGACGAGTATTCAGTCTTTTTAAAAGAAAGAATATCGAGGGGTGTGCATAAATATAAGTCGTACTTTCAAGCTGAAATAGATTATATACCCATTTAGGGTAGAGTCAACAATTATTTTTTATTATTACAGAAAAAATCAAATTTCACCCTGTAACGCTTATTTAATTAAAAATTTCTTGCTTTTAACATTAATTTTTTCATTTCCTTTACCGCCTGCGGCAGGCCCACAAATAAGGCATGAGCAATAATGGCATGACCGATGTTCAGCTCTTCAATATCCTCCAGAGCTGCAATCGGTTCAACATTATGATAATGCAGGCCATGACCGGCATTAACGGCCAGCCCCAGTGAGCGTGCATACAGTACACCTTCTTTAATGCGTTCAAACTCCTGTTGCTGTTGCTCACCCTGAAAATCAGCATAATGCCCGGTATGTATTTCAATAACCGGTGCCATCACCTGGGCTGCCGCATCAATCTGGGCTTTATCCGCATCAATAAATAATGAGACTCGCACCCCGGTCTCAGACAGGCGCTGGCAGGCATCAGTAATTTTAGAAACCTGCCCGGCCACATCCAGACCGCCTTCAGTGGTTAACTCTTCCCTTTTTTCCGGCACCAGACAGCAGTCTGCCGGTTTAACCTGTTCAGCAATATCCAGCATACTCTCGGTAACGGCCATTTCCAGATTCATTCGGGTCTGCAGGACTTCCTTAATTAAAAACACATCCCGTTCCTGGATATGCCGGCGATCCTCTCTTAAATGCAGGGTAATACTGTCCCCGCCGGCCTGCTCCACATCCATAGCCGCTTTGACCGGATCTGGATAACGGGTGCCTCGTGCCTGTCTTAAAGTAGCAATGTGATCGATATTGACGCCCAGTAAAATGGAATCGCTGCGTATTAATTTGGTTCTCAAACTCTTGTCCTCAATTAAAGGAATGACTTCAGGTTCCCATGCTCCTGCTCGGGAACGAGGGGTATTTTATTTATTAGCGTATAATTGTTTAAACAGCTCACGGCTTTTTAAAGGTTTATTCAGATGCTGGGAAATAGCCCATTTTAATAATTGTTTGCTTTCATGCAAGGTTTTCTGATCATTAAACCGGCTTTGGGCCATATCCAACAAAGTCTGACCGCTAATCAATAAAGCCTGTACCTCGGTATTCTGCTGAAGATACGGCCCGACATCCAGCTGGTAATAATATTGCCTGTCAGCACTGACCTTCTCACCACTGCTCTGATCCACTGTCAGGTTCAGGCCATAACCCAGAAACTCCAGTAATTTCAGCTCAAACAGACGCAGAGGAATTTCATAATGAAAGTTGTCCTGGGCACTGTCATCAATGTGACTGCTCAGCAGTTTCAGGACTTCATGATAAAGGTTGAAGATAGCCGAGCAGTCAGTATGAGAGGGCAAAAGATTTAGCAGCAGTTCATTAATATAGTAGGCGCAATAAAGAGACTTGCCCTTCAGGTTCCATTTTTCTGAATCCGCCTGCGACAGCGCCTCTACCTGAGTCAGAGTCAGCAGATCGCCTTTGCCACTTAAGCTGATAATCAGTTGCTGGAAAGGCTGCAATAAGGCGTAACGGCTTTTTTTTGAATTTTTTACACCCCTGGCTACAGCGCTGAGTTTTCCCAGATCCTGCACAAAAAAATTAACAATCAGGCTGTTGTCCTGATAATTATAATGGTGAAGAACCACCGCCTTTTTATGATCCAGTTTTACCCGATCAGGCACCGTATTCATCAAAATAGCCCAGGCTTTTTAATGCACGCTCATCATCCGACCAGCCGTCCTTAACCTTAACCCAGAGTTTCAGAAACACTTTTTTGTTATACAGCCCTTCCATAGACAGGCGGGCCTGTTTGCCGATCTCCTTTAACTGCTGGCCTTTATGACCAATAATTATGCTTTTCTGATTGTCCCTTTCAACCCAGATAATGGCAGCTATTTTAATCAGTTTTTCATCTTCTTCAAAAGCTTCCACTTCTACGGCTGTAGCATAAGGTACTTCCTGTCCCAGCAGGCGCATAATTTTTTCCCGGATCAGTTCAGCGGCCAGGAAACGCTCCGATTTGTCCGTGATCTGCTCTTCAGGATAATAAGGGGAAGAAATATGCAGATGGGCTTCTATGGCTTTTTCCAGTTCTGCCACATTACTGCCTTTGGCGGCTGATACTGGAAGAACCTGGGCAAACTTGAGTCTTTGACTGATATTTTCCAGAAATGGCAGTAGTAGTTTCTTGTTTTTTATCTTGTCGGTTTTATTAACCACCAGAATCACCGGCTGATCGCATTTTTCCAGCAAAGTAATTGCATACTCATCTTCCGGGGTTAATCTAAGACCGTCCACTACAAAAACAATCACATCCACATCCTGCAGGGTCGTTAAGGCTTCACGGTTCATATAGCGGTGAATAGCCCCTTTATAATTCTGGTGCAGTCCCGGGGTATCAATATAAACCGCCTGGGCGGTACGGGTGGTTTTAATACCCAGTAAACGGTGACGGGTAGTCTGGGGCTTTTTGGAGGTGATACTGAGATGAAACCCCAGGATACGGTTTAACAGGGTGGACTTGCCTACATTAGGTCGACCGATAATGGCCACATAGCCGCTGCGGTAGTCATCCGGAAATGAGGCAGTGCCCTCTCCAGGGTTATCAGTATCGGTCATTGGTTTTTCTCTGAAATTTTTTCAAGCATTAGTTCCGCACTTTTCTGCTCTGCCGCCCGGCGGGTTTTGCCCTGGGCAGAAATAGTCTGCCCCAGTTCAGTAACAGTGCAGTCCACCTGGAAAATCTGGGCATGCTCCTTACCGTTAACAGAAACCACCTTATATTTCGGTAATTCGTATTTCCGGGACTGAAGATATTCCTGCAGACGGGTTTTGGGGTCTTTGAGATCAAGAGAGGTAATATTATCCAGGCGACTTTTATACCAGCTTAAAATACATTGACGGGCCTGTTCAATATCAGAATCCAGAGTAATGGCACCAATAATGGCTTCCATGGCATCAGCCAGAATAGAATCACGCCGGTAACCGCCGCTTTTGAGTTCACCGCCGCCCAGTTTTAAATACTTCCCGACTTCAAACTGTCGGGCAATACTGGCCAGGGTATCACCCTTAACCAGCAGAGAACGATAACGGCTTAAATTACCCTCACTATCATCAGCCAGTCTCTGGTAAAGCTCCTGGGCAATCACATAACCGACCACCGAGTCACCCAGAAATTCCAGGCGTTCATTATTATTTTTACCAATACTGCGATGACTTAAAGCCACTTTAAGGAGGCTGATATCTTTAAAATGATAACCCAGCCTGGTACATAAAGGATCAAGATTTTTTATCAATTTCTAACCAGTTCTACGGATTTTTCCCGTTCGAAAACGATATAAATATTAGCTGCAAAATGCACCCGGTCTTCATATTCCAGGTAGACCACAACTTTATTGGGTTCTTTAACAATTTCAAAATCATCTTTGGTGACACTGCGAACCTGGTTAATCAGCATGCGGTTGTCTATTAAACGCCAGATCTGGCGTTTGGACTTCTGGGTAATACCGGGTTCTTCTTTTAAGGATTCCAGAATACGATCCATGGTGTGGTTACCCACAATAACGGGAGTCAGAATCATGGCCAGGTAAGCAAAGAACAGAAATATAGCAATAACAATTATCCATCCAACCAGAGTAAAACCTTTTTGTTGTCTGTATTTTAAGCCCTGTTTAAGCATTTTATTTCCTTCTGATAATGGGAATTAAATATTTATTATTAAAAGTATAATCCATCTTATTGATTATTCAATAGTATTGCCAATACGCTCCCAGAACAAACCGTGACCCACATCCCAGTTAAACCAGATCATAAAAGCCTTGCCCACCAGATTCTCCTGCGGCACCAGCCCCCAGAAACGGCTGTCATGGCTCTCATCACGATTATCACCCATCATAAAATAATGGCCTTCCGGCACTACCAGGTCAATATGCCCTTCTTTATAGAACTTTGAAAAATACATGTGGCTATAATCCGGTTTGCCGGGGACCAGCAGAATATTATGCTTAACACCCAGTAAATCCTCATTTTTAAGAATAGCTCCGGTCATTTTCTCTCCGGAACCTTCCCCCTGGTATACCCCAATAAGTTCCTGCGGGATCATTTTACCATTGATATAAAGAACCTTGTTTTTATAAATCACGTGATCGCCAGGTACACCGATAACCCGCTTTATAAAATTAATAGATGGATTCACAGGATAACGAAAAACCGCCACATCCCCATTTTTGGGCTTTCCAGTATCCAGTATTTCCAGGTTTAAAACCGGCAGGCGCACCCCGTAACTGAACTTGTTCACCAGAATAAAATCACCTACCCACAAATTAGGCATCATGGACTGGGAAGGAATTCGAAACGGTTCAAAAATAAAAGAACGCAGCAGCAGAACAATAAAGAATATAGGAAACAGGGATTTGGCATAATCCACAATCACCGGATCCGCCAGCAACGCATCACGCTCCTGCTCGGTGAGTTCCTTACCCTTTTTATCCAGTTTGGCCTGCTGTCTGGCCTTACGTTCTTTTTCCCATAAATATTTATCCATTATCCAGATAATACCGGAGGCAAAGGTAAGTACCACCAGAACAAGTGCTATATCAAAATCCATTAGTTATCTCTTATCTAGTTAGTGTACATCAATAAACTAATGTACACTAATCATTACCAATATGCAGCACGGCCAGAAAGGCTTCCTGTGGAATTTCCACACGCCCGACCTGCTTCATACGCTTTTTACCCGCTTTCTGCTTTTCGAGCAGTTTACGTTTACGGCTGACATCACCGCCATAACACTTGGCGGTAACATTCTTTCTTAAGGCCTTAACATTGGTTCGGGCAATCACCTTGGAACCAATAGCCGCCTGAATAGCCACATCAAACATCTGCCGCTGGATCAGTTCTTTCATTTTTTCGGTTAGTTCACGACCGCGTTTCAGGGCAAAATCTTCATGAATAATCAGCGACAGGGCATCCACGACTTCGCCATTTATTAAAATATCCATTTTGACCAGTTTAGAGGCTTCAAAACGCTCAAAGTGATATTCCAGGGAGGCAAAACCACGACTGACGGACTTCAGACGGTCAAAAAAGTCCAGCACCACTTCATTCATAGGCATTTCAAAGGTCATATTGACCTGGTTGCCCACATACTGCATTTTCTTCTGTACACCGCGTTTTTCAATACACAGACTGATTACATTCCCCACATATTCCTGAGGCATTAAAATATTAGCAATAATAATGGGTTCGCGAATTTCTTCAATGGTGGAACGATCCGGCAGATCCGCTGGATTGTCAATTTCAATGATTTCGCCTTTGGTGGTCAGCACCTGATAAATAACCGTCGGCGCCGTAGTAATTAAATCCAGTTCATATTCACGTTCCAGGCGCTCCTGGATAATTTCCATGTGCAGCATGCCCAGGAAACCGCAGCGAAAACCAAAACCCAGTGCCTGAGACACTTCAGGTTCATAAAATAATGCCGCATCGTTAAGCTTTAACTTGGACAGAGCTTCGCGTAAACCTTCATAATCATCAGAGGTAACCGGAAATAAACCGGCAAAAACCCGAGGCTGAATTTCTTTAAAGCCTTCCAGGGATTCCTTACAGGGGTTATGAGCAGTGGTCAGCGTATCACCAACCGGCGCCCCGTAAATATCCTTAATACCGGCAATCACATAGCCCACTTCTCCAGCGGTCAGGAAAGTTTTCTTTTCACGTTTGGGGGTAAAAATGCCTACGCCGTCCACCACATGGGTCTTGCCTGTAGACATGACCAGCATTTTATCTTTGACTTTTAATGTGCCCTGCATAACCCGCACCAGTGACACAACGCCCAGGTAGGAGTCAAACCAGGAGTCAATGATCAGGGCCTGCAATGGGGCATCCCGATCACCCTGCGGCGGCGGAATATGTTTGACCAGGTACTCAAGCAGCTCATGCATACCTTCGCCGGTCTTGGCGCTGACCAGGGGAGCATCCATAGCATCCAGGCCTATGACTTCTTCAATTTCAGTCATTACCCGCACGGGATCGGCGGCCGGAAGGTCAATTTTATTCAGTACCGGCAGGACTTCCAGACCCTGCTCAATGGCTGTATAACAATTGGCCACACTCTGAGCTTCTACCCCCTGAGAGGCATCCACAACCAGCAAAGCGCCTTCACAGGCCGCAAGTGAGCGGGAAACTTCATAGGAAAAATCCACATGTCCGGGAGTATCAATAAAGTTTAGCTGGTAGGTATGGCCGTCATCAGACTTATAATCCAGGGAAACACTTTGTGCCTTAATAGTAATGCCCCGTTCCCGTTCAATATCCATGGAATCAAGCACCTGGGCCTGCATTTCACGTGCGGTTAATCCGCCGCAGATCTGAATCAGTCGATCCGAGAGTGTGGACTTGCCGTGATCAATATGAGCAATAATTGAAAAGTTACGTATAAACTCGAGTTCAGCCACTTAGTACTTCCAGCCTTATAAGGGTCAATAAAACCGGCGATTGTAACAAATTATGGGTAGAAAGTAGAGTGATCAGGAAGGATCGGTTAATAACTTTTCAAAACCCGCCTTATCAAAAAAATAATGACAGATTTCATTACCGCCTGCATCGGTCAGTACCGGTACCAGCTGGTTGTATTTTTCTTTTAAGGCCGGTTCTTTATCAATATTATGCATAATAATCGTCAGGCCATGGGTAGTTTCATAAGGCAGGAGATCGGCATAAAGGTCTTCGCATAGATGACAGCCGGTACGGTAATAAAAATTGACTATCACGGTTTATTCCAGATGACCTGTTTTACAGACGGCAGGGGATTAACCTTGCGCAGAATAACCGGCTCATATTTTGTGTTCTGAAAGCCATGACCGGATTTTTTATGAGTCTGTTTCCGGGGATTGGTATGACTGATAATGCGGGAATATTTCAGGCCTGTCACCAGTCCGATAACAGCACCGATAATGGCCAGCAGATCGGTTCCCTGCGGCCACCATTGCCCGGCTATGGCTACACCTGTTCCTGAGACAGCAATCATGGTTAAAATCGGCAGCAGATACAGAAGAAAGGAACCGGATAATAACTCCCCTTCCTTGATACCAATAATGACCTGATCGCCGATTTTGGCCTGACAGGTATTACGGCAACGAATATAGGCCGACTTATTGCCAAAAACTTTTGATAAAACCTGGGTACCGCAGCCGTTTTTTACGGAACAGGAGCCGCAACTGCTCTGACGTTGGGTTTCTACCCAGACATAGTCCCCTTCCCTGTCCACTACCCGGGCCTGTTCTTCAACCATCAGGGCACCTTAATAGAATCGAGTATTTTGAGCGCACCTTCAACCGGTATAGCACCAATAACAGTTACCTGATGAGTGCCAATGGTTTTACCGGCCACGGTCATAGGTCCCATGCGAAGCACACCGCTGATATGTTTACTATTATCAATAACATCTTCTATAAAAACTGATACATCGGCCAGACCATCACTGATCTGAAACTGCTCGGCCTGACGTTCACTATGCCCGATGCGGCCTTTACGCCAGGATACCGGTTCATAACCGACAGGAAATGACTGCAGGTCTAGATACTTTTCAGTCGCCTGTTGTAAACCTGCAAAACGCTGATAACAGGTAGGAGTTGTCTGCTGTTCTGATGCTGCAGCAATAACAGAAGGATAAAAGGTAATATCGGTAAACAGATACTGTTCCACAATTTTATTATCTGCACTGAGCAGCTGGTATTTCATCAATGTTGCAGATTGTGGTTCAAACCAGAGTTTATAGCTGTAACGATAAGGATCAGAAGCTTTAATACCCACACCTCTGGTTGCTATATCGGCCACTTTGCCGGATGGCACAGGGTCAAAGGTATAATATTTCTGCAACTGTTCAAACTGGTTATTAACCCGGAACGGAAAACTGGAAGATATGGCATTAAACTGATACTGCCAGCCGTTTTTCAATCTGCAGTACTGATTGACCAGCACTCTGGAATGACTTTCCTGCGGTTGATCAATGTGGGTAAAAGATTCGACGACCTGGCCTTTATCATTAAGACTGCGGTGAACCTTGATAGTCTGTACCTGGTCACCGTACAGATAGACAAAGGTACCGTCAAAAAGCTGGCTGGCGCCATTGGCGACAAAATTTGATAATAAATCCCTGATTGAATCGCCGGCAGATGCCTGCGTCAGGGGGAAAAGGCTGAAAAAAAAGACCGCAAGGGCAACGGTAATGCCTCTTGCAGCTGATGCCAGATATTTACTCATTGAAACAACACGGGCACTACTCATTGATTTGATAACTGGCCTCTCTAATCTGCGGCTGTAAAGTATAAGCTGCCCGATGAACTTCATGATCATTCAGATACTGCCTGACCTGACGTGCCAGCTCAGGATCGGCTTCCACCCACTGATACTGCTGTTTTAACTGACGATTGGAAATGGTTGCCCCGGTACCGGACACCAGGGTAGCCGGTAACTGGGCAGAAGCCTGTATCAGTGAAGGGGTATAACTATTGTCTATAGCCGTGTCAGCGACATTTATTCCTGCACCGCTGCCTTCCGGGGCATTATTAAACTGCTGCAGGGTAAACAGAGTAACAAACATAACCGAAGCTGCCACCGAAAGCCCGCTAACCAGTTTATGTCCCATAATGGTTTTAAACAGGCTGGAGCGGGTAACGTCTTCAATTTTCGGCTTCACCAGTTCACTGTCATTCACATGATAAGCAGGCAGTTCTTCCAGTTGCACTGAAACAGACTGTAATACATTATTTTTCAGTAATGCAGGGTGTGCCTGTTCATGAATGACATCACTGACCAGCTGGGTACACCTGTAGTGCGCTTTATAATCCGGATCTTTAAGTAGTTTATCAACCACCTCTGTAATTTCCTGATTAGACAGTTCTGCATCAAGAAAAGCAGATAAAATTTCCTGTGATTCCGGTTTAGACATATTGACTACACTCGTTGTTGTATTGTTTACTGTATTGTTACTGCCAGAGCTACTATTACTGTCAGTGCTGCTATAATTACCAGAGATTTTCATCACTTTCACCCTCCAGAATTATAACCTTATCCCCTGTTTTTTTCAGGGTATACTGCTTAGTTTCTTATTCAGGCTATAAGTTCCCTAATCTCTTTATCAATGGCCTCCCTGGCTCTGAAAATACGTGATCGAACTGTACCTACCGGACAGTCCATAACTTCTGCAATTTCATCATAACTCATGGCCTCAAACTCTCTGAGTGTAATGGCCACTTTAAGTTCTTCCGGCAAGTCTGAAATAGCCTGATCGATGGCTTCCTTAATTTCCTGTTTTATCATGTTCGCTTCGGGAGTCGAGTTGTCATGCAAAACAGCACCACCATCATAATATTCAGCTTCTGTAGCATCCACATCAGAGCGCGGCGGTCTTCGGCTCTGTGCCGTTATATAATTTTTGGCCGTATTAATGGCAATACGGTACAGCCAGGTATAAAATGCACTGTCACCGCGAAAACGCGGTAAAGCCTTATACGCCTTAATAAACGACTCCTGAACCACATCAAGAACATCATCGCTGTCACGGACATAGGGAGCAACCAACTTGGCCAGTTTATGCTGATATTTGATTACCAGTAAATCAAATGCACTTTTATCACCCCGTTGTACTCGTTTAATTATCTCCAGATCGATTTTATTCTGCGATTCATTATCGCTCATTGGTTCCTCATTATTATCAAAAAAGTCATTGGTTCAATATACCATTTTTAACCCTCAATGGACATTACCAACGCTTCTGTATTTAGGACATTTATACCGTTAATTAGTTCCGATTTATTATAATTATATCCATAAATTTTATCAGGGCATTCAGCAACTGTTAATTTTATATACTCCCATTAGGATAGTAGGTATTTATGGTAAAATTGGGCATAATCAGTACCTGTTCCAGGAAATTTCAGGAAATTTATGGATACTCAATGTTTTGATGTCATTATTGTCGGTACCGGTGCCGCCGGACTCACTGTTGCTCTGGCCCTGGCAGAACAGACAGAACACCATCCAGACGCACGCCCTCCCAAAATAGCGCTTATTTCCAAGGGTAATATAGCCAATGGCTCCACCCTTTATGCCCAGGGTGGAATCGCTGCAGTGATGGACGAGGCCAACGACAGTATTCAGTCACACATTGAGGACACCCTCAATGCCGGGGCCGGCCTGTGTCATCCAGATGCTGTTCACTACACCATTGAACATGGCAGGCAGGCCATTGAGTGGCTTATTAAACAGGGAGTGACCTTTTCCAGAGAGGAAAACAGGGAGGATTATCACCTAACCCGGGAGGGAGGCCACAGCCAGCGCCGGGTTATCCATGCGGCTGATGCTACAGGTAAGGCATTATCCAGGGGACTGATTGAGCGCTTAGACGAGCATAAGAATATTAAGGTGTTCGATCATTATCTGGCTGTTGATCTGATTATGTCGCCGGACAATAAAAAACAGTGCATTGGCCTGTACCTTCTGGATACCCGCAATAACCAGGTAATGGATGTACCGGCCAAATATACCGTTCTGGCCACTGGCGGTGCCAGCAAGGTCTATCTGTACACCAGCAATCCTGACACCTCTACCGGTGATGGTATTGCCATGGCCTGGCGGGCCGGATGCCGGGTAGCTAATATGGAATTTAATCAGTTTCACCCGACCTGTCTGTATCATCCTAAAGCCAAATCCTTTTTAATTACTGAAGCCCTGCGCGGAGAAGGAGCCAAATTAAAACTGCCCGACGGTACTCCTTTTATGCATAAGTTTGACTCCAGGGAAGAGCTGGCCCCCAGAGATATTGTTGCCCGGGCAATTGATTATGAAATGAAACGTACCGGCTCTGATTATGTACACCTGGATATTACGCACAAGTCTGCTGATTTTATTAAGGATCATTTTCCAACCATTTATGAGCGCTGCCTCAGTTACGGCATTGATATTACCCGGGAACCGATTCCAGTAGTCCCTGCCGCCCATTATACCTGCGGCGGTATTATGACCGATTTAAATGGTCAGACGGATATTGATAATCTTTTTGCCATTGGAGAAACCGCCTTTACCGGACTGCATGGTGCTAACCGCATGGCCAGCAATTCCCTGCTGGAATGCATTGTATTTGGGAAAGCCGCTGCTAAAGTGATTAAGGACGGACTAAGCCGCTATGAATGTGAACCCTTGCTTCCCCCCTGGGATGACAGCCGGGTGACCGGCTCAGAAGAAGAAGTAGTTATTACCCACAACTGGGATGAACTGCGCCGTTTTATGTGGAATTATGTCGGCATTGTACGTAAAAACAAGCGTCTGCTGCTGGCTCGTCAAAGGGTCAACCTGCTCAAACGGGAGGTGGATGATTATTACCGCCAGTACTTAATAAACGGCGATTTAATTGAACTGAGGAATCTGGTGACCGTTGCAGAACTGATTATTAACAGTGCCATGCAGCGCAAGGAAAGCCGCGGCCTCCATTATACTCTGGATTATCCTTATACTGATGACAAGAACTTTTTAAAGGACACTGTACTGATACCGCCTGAAAAGTAAACATTGGCTCCCGGGCGTGCTGACATCTGCAGGTTCCTCTGGTTTTAATTAAAATTTATAAGTTTTAAACGTCGCTTTAAGTCTCTGAAGCGATCCGCCCCTACCCGGCTGCGGGTAATTAATACTGACTCACCATAAAAAGCAAATAACACTTTTTTAATCCAGCCGGATTTTCTATGCGGCTTTAAATTCAGAATGACCAGGTATTCTGTCAGCACAGAATCCGGCAGTATATCCGCCTTAATCACTTCGTTATTGTTATAACAGACAAAACACCAGTTAAAATCCGTTAAGGTTAACCGGCTGATGGCTTTGTCATGAGTCATCAGTAAGTGTTTTCTAAACAGATGGTACATATAAACAGCGGTTACTGTAAGCAGCAGCCATTTAATCCAGAATGCAACAGCACTTATCCATACAGCCACTATTAACAGTGCCGTAAAAAAACTGTAAATAATTATCAGCCCTCTGGCGGGCTTAAGAGTGATTGTGAAGCCGCTGTTGATGGGCAGTTCGGATGGTGTGGACAATATCCCTGAGTTCTGGTTCATTTGCTTCCTGCATTCCCATAAGATAATCAAACAGTACGGGGTCAATTATAGTTAATAACTGCTCAAATTTACATTTCTGATCCTCCGACAGGGCATCATAGTCATAAGTCAGAAAATCCTGCAGAAATAATTCCAGTTCCAGCATACCTCGACGACACTGCCATTGCAGACGCCGGCGGTTTTTATATGATTTGTCCTGTTCGATATTATTAGTCATCACAGCATATTCTTGAGCATCAGCTGTTTAATATGCCCAATGGCTTTGGTCGGATTCAGGTGCTTGGGACAGGCATCCACGCAACTCATAATAGTATGGCAGCGGAACAGTTTATAGGGGCCTTCCAGATCTTCCAGACGTTCTTCAGTGGCCTGATCCCGACTGTCGGCCAGAAAGCGCCAGGACTGCAATAAGGCCGCCGGCCCGCGGAACTTATCCGGGTTCCACCAGAAAGAAGGACAGGAAGTTGAACAGCAGGCGCACAAAATACATTCATAAAGGCCGTCCAGTTTGTCCCGCTCCTGCGGACTTTGAGTAAATTCCACTTCCGGTATCGGATCCTTAACAATCAGCCAGGGTTTGACGGCCCGGTACTGGTTAAGAAACTGGGTCATATCAATCACCAGATCACGGATCACCGGCAGACCTGGCAAGGGCCGAATCACTACGGGTTCAGATAACTCCGCCAATGGGGTAATACAGGCCAGACCGTTTTTGCCGTTAATGTTCATGCCGTCAGAACCACAGACCCCTTCCCCGCAGGAATGTCTGAAGGTCAGGCTTTCATCCTGTTCATTTTTTATTCTCAGCAGAGCATCACGCAGCATTAAACCCGGTGTTATTTCCTGCAGTTCAAAGTCCTGCATACGGGGCCTGCTGTCTGTTTCAGGATTATACCGATAGATAGAAAAACGCATAATTTAGTAAACCCGCTCTTTAGGTGGAAAGGTATCAACACTGATGGGCCGGGTGCGCACCGGTTTATAACTTAAACGGTTGTCCTGCTGATAATACAGGCTGTGCCTGAGCCAGTGCTCATCATCCCGCTGAGGAAAATCCACTCTGGAATGGGCACCGCGGCTCTCCTGTCTGGACAGGGCACTGATGACAGTGGCCAGTCCCAGTTCCACCAGATTTTCCAGCTCCAGGGCTTCGACTCTGGCGGTATTAAAAATACGGGAATAATCGCTGATAACAGCATGCTGCAGACGTTCCTTAATAGACTTAACTGCCTGCACCCCCTCATTTAATACCTCTTCCGTTCTAAACACACCGCACTTTTCTTCCATAAGCTGCTGAAATTCAGCTTTTAAAGCAGCCACACTTTCTACTTTTGCGGAATTATCAGCCGCAGAACCGGGCTGCTCCCAACGGGCCAGTCTTTGCACAGCCTGCTCTACTGTTTCATCCGGTAAAGGCTGATGCTGGCGGTGAGTTTTCAGATAGTCAATGATATGTTTACCGGCGGCCCTGCCAAAGACCACAATATCCAGCAGAGAATTTCCGCCGAGACGGTTAGCACCGTGTACCGAGGCACAGGCACATTCTCCGGCCGCATACAGGCCGGGTATTACCTCCTCAGCTCCAGTACCCACGGGCACCACCACCTGGGCATAACGATTAGTCGGAATACCTCCCATAGTATAGTGTGCCGTTGGAAATACCGGCATGGGTGCTTCAATGGGATCAATCCCCAGAAACGTCAGGCTGATATCCCGGATCCCCGGCAGGCGTTTTTTTATCACTTCCGGATCCAGATGATCCACTTTTAACAGTACATAATCCTTATTCGGTCCGCAGCCCCGCCCTTCTCTTATTTCAACCGCAATGGCGCGGCTGACCACATCTCTGGAAGCCAGGTCTTTGGCGTGAGGGGCATAACGCTCCATAAACCGTTCACCTTCACTGTTAACCAGATAACCGCCTTCACCGCGTACCCCTTCACTGATCAACATACCCTTACCGGCCACTCCGGTGGGATGAAACTGAAAAAACTCCATATCCTGTAAAGGTATACCTGCCCGTAAAGCCATAGCCAGTCCGTCACCGGTATTAATACTGGCGTTAGTATTGGTTCTGAATAGCTGCCCGGCCCCTCCGGTGGCAATAAGCGTGGTTTTGGCTTCAATAATAAGTTTTTCACCGCTTTCAATATCAAAAGCCAGCGTACCCAGAATGTCGCCCCGCTCATTTTTGAGTAAATCCACGGCAAAAAACTCATCAAAAAAATGGGTTCTGGCATTAATATTCTGCTGATAGAGGGTATGCAGCATGGCATGGCCGGTTCGATCCGCTGCTGCACAGGTACGGGCCGCCTGTTCACCGCCGAAGTTCTGACTCTGGCCGCCAAAGGGTCGTTGATAAATCCGGCCGTTTTCCAGACGGGAAAACGGTACTCCATAATGCTCCAGTTCTATGACGGTATTGGGGGCTGCACGGCACATATATTCAATGGCATCCTGATCACCCAGATAATCACTGCCTTTTACCGTATCATACATATGCCAGTGCCAGTGATCATCAGTGACATTACCCAAAGCGGCATTAATACCGCCCTGGGCCGCTACAGTATGCGAACGGGTTGGAAATACCTTGGAAACCACCGCCACCGTAGCTTCAGCCTGAGACAGTTGCAATGCTGCCCTCAGTCCCGCGCCACCAGCACCAATGACCAGAGTATCAAATTTTCTTTTGGCAATCGTCATTACAGACTTTCTCCGGGATTATTAAACGCTCAGTGACAGGGAAAACAGAATTTTCAGCATATAAAGGCCTGAACTGATCAGAAACAGGCTGATAAGAGTCAAAACCAGCAGACGAAGTGCATCATGGGGTACATAGTCAATAACAATATCACGCATTCCCACCCAGGCATGGTAGGCCAGAGTCAGAAAAAACAGACCCGTGGCCGTATTCATCAGCGGATGCGACAGCCAGCCTGTCCATTGCTGATAATTCATGTTTTCAGAAAATACCACAACACCCAGTACATAGAGGATATACAGCGCCATAAATGCGCCGGTTAAACGCTGCAGCAGCCAGGCCTGCAGGCCTTTTGCCTGATATGACATTCAGTCAGACTCCTGATTTATATTTAGTTAAAATTATTACTCAAAATAAAAAGAAAGCCGCTATTGCGGTCACCAGAACCCCCAGGATCATAACCAGCAGAGCCGATTTCTGAGCTGTCTGCCGTTCAATACCAATATCCAGATCCAGCAGGAAATAACGGATGCCGGCAACGAAATGATGCGCCAGTGCCCAGATAAATACCAGTAATACCAGTTTCAGCCAGATATTGTTTAAATCATTTTTAACCTGCAGAAAACCGCTTTCACCGGACAGAGATAATTGCAGCAGATATAAAAAATAAGGCAGGGCCAGAAATAATAAAATACCAGCCGCCCTGTGACCCACTGACATGACTGCCGACAAAGGGAAGCGGACAGTCAGCAGATTCAGGTTTTTAGGCCGGCTTTTAGCAGCACGAACAGCAGAATGAATACTGGAATGCATTGAAAATTATCCTGAATGACATTATATGTCTAAAGCATATACCTAAATGAGAGTAGATCAACAAAATGACGAATAAATGGATCGATTATTTAACTGAAACAGGCCTTAATCTTAACTCAGACAGAGAGGTAATCAATAATTCCACCACTGGGCTTCCTGAAACGGATCTGTATCTGACCGATCTGTCCTGGCTGGGTATCATGGAAGTCAGCGGCGATGATCGACTGACCTATCTTCAGGGGCAATTAACCAATGATATAAATGCCGTCAGTTCCAGCCTGTCTCAGCTTAGTGCCCTGTGTACACCTAAAGGCCGTATGCGTGCCCTGTTCCATATAATACAGAATACTATACAAAACCATGACAGCCTGTTGCTGCAACTGCCATACGGACTACTGGCGGAGAATATTAAACGTCTGAAAATGTTTATTCTGATGAGCAAGGTCGAACTTAACGATGTCAGTGATGATATTATAAAAATCGGTCTGGCTGGCAAAAATTCCGAACAGGTGTTACACAATGCCGGGTTTAGCATTCCTGAGCAGGCCAATATGGTCACTCAACATAATGGTATGCTCCTGCTGCGTCTGGCCGGAGATGTACCTCGTTTTGAATGTCTGGGCTATTTTGATGACATACAGGCTTTATGGGACTCATTAACTGAACAGGCTGAACTGCTTTCTACTCAACAGTGGCGTCTGCTGGATATTAAAGCCGGCATACCCAATGTTTTTCCTCAGACCGCTGAAAGCTTTATTCCACAAATGGTCAACTTGCAGTTCCTCAATGGGGTTAATTTCAAAAAAGGCTGTTATACCGGGCAGGAAGTTGTCGCCCGCATGCAGTACCTGGGCAAATTAAAACGCCGTATGTACCTGGCATGCTGTCAGAGTGAAACACTACCGGAACCCGGAGCCAGTCTCTTTTCTGCCTCCTCATCTAGCGGTCAGGGTGCAGGCAATATTGTCGATGCACAATTCTCCGCCCAGGGAGAAGTGACTCTGCTGGCTGTTATCACCAATGATGCTGTTGAAAAGCAGGATATTTTCCTGGACGAGGCCATGCAGCAGCCCTTAACTATTCTGGAGCTGCCCTATTCTGTTGAAACAGAATAAAACAGGGATGGTAAATTTTACTGGCACTTTCCGGACATTGTGCTATATATACTGACAGGTTGTTAATCTATTTTTTGTAACTACCCAGCGTATTCATCTTTTGCACCACTCTTGTAGGTAAGAGATGCGTTATTTTCGTACTCAAATGGTCACGTATTACTATACGCTCACATTTTCCGTGCGCCTCTTGAGGTAGTGAAGCTATTGTACCTTGAACTGGCACAAAATCTAAACATGCTGAGCAGTTACTATTTTTAAAAGGATCCAAATTGAGCAACAAGGTTCTTGAAGATAAATTTTACGTCGCATTGCTGGATGACCTGGAAAAACAGAAGCTGGTATTGCCTACCCTGCCCGAAATTGCACTGAAAATCCGTGATGCGGTATCTGACGAAGATGCCAGTTCCAAACAGATAGCAGAAGTCATTTCTGAAGACCCGGCTATATCTGCCCGGATGATTCAGGTAGCTAATAGTCCATTGCTGCGCGGCAGCCAGAAAACCGAAACAGTGGATCAGGCCATTACCCGTATGGGGCATGCTCTGGTTAAGTCCATGGTAACCACTATGGCCATGGAGCAGATATTTCAGGCTACTCATCCGCTGACAGAAAAATACATGCAGTCTATCTGGTCCCAGAGTACCCAGGTGGCCTCTATTGCCTCGGTTATGGCCAGCCATTTTACCAGACTGAAACCTGATCAGGCCATGCTGGCCGGTCTGGTGCATAATATTGGCGCTTTACCCATCCTGACCCGTGCTGAAGAAATCCCGGCCCTGTTACAGAATGAAGAAATATTTGCCTCTCTGCTTAAACGCCTGTCCGGTCCCATTGGCGCATCCATAATGGAAAGCTGGAACTTCTCTGAAGAAATGGTCAGGGTGGCTAAAGAACACAGCAATTACGGCTATAATAGCGACACAGTTGATTATGTTGATGTGGTTATTGTCGCCAAGCTGCAAAACCTGGAAGGCACAGATGATCCGGATGCACAGATAGACTGGAATACTATTCCATCATTCTGCAAACTAGGTCTTGCAGGTGATGTTGAAGTGGTTGAAATTGAAGATATTGTTATGGAAGAAATTGAAATTACCCAGCAGTTATTTAATTAGTGTGCATCCAGAAATTACTCTGCTCTTAAGTCCCCCTTTTTCAAAGGGGGACTTAAGCCGATGTTTCCGGCCGCATATGAGGGAATAACAGTACATCCCGAATTGACGGCGCATCGGTTAACAGCATAACCAGACGGTCAATGCCAATACCTTCACCGGCCGTTGGCGGCATACCATGTTCCAGGGCCACGATATAATCTTCATCAAAATGCATGGCTTCATCATCCCCTGCTTCTTTTTCTTCCACCTGCTTTCTGAAACGTTCGGCCTGATCTTCCGGATCGTTTAACTCCGAAAAGCCATTGGCCAGTTCCCGGCCGCCCACAAAGAATTCAAAGCGGTCCGTAACAAAAGGATCGTCATCACTGCGTCTGGCCAGAGGTGATACCTCGGTTGGATAGGCGGTGATAAAAGTCGGATCCATTAAACGGTGTTCTACAGTTTTCTCAAAGATTTCTATCTGAACCTTGCCCAGACCATAGCTGTCCTTAAGCAGTATCCCCAGGGATTCAGCCACCTGACGGGCCTGCTCTATATCATCCAGCTGGGCTTCGGTTAACTCGGGATTAAAATGCAGAATGGATTCTTTTACACTCATACGGGTGAATGGCTTACCAAAATCCACTGTCATACCCTGGTATTCAAAAGCAGTTTTGCCTAATACCTCGCTGGCCAGTCCGCGCAGCATTTCTTCAGTCAGGTCCATTAAATCCCGGTAATCAGCATAGGCCTGATAAAACTCAATCATGGTAAATTCTGGATTATGCCGGGTAGACAGGCCTTCATTTCTGAAGTTACGGTTGATTTCAAATACCCGTTCAAAACCACCTACTACCAGGCGTTTTAAATACAGCTCGGGGGCAATACGCAGATAGAGATCCATATTCAGGGCATTATGGTAAGTGGTAAAAGGACGAGCTGTGGCACCGCCGGGAATGACCTGCATCATAGGGGTTTCCACTTCCATAAAATCTTTCCGCATCATAAAATTACGGATGTAATTGATGATTTTTGAACGCAGGATAAAAGTCTGTTTGGTCTCATCGTTCATGATCAGATCAATATAACGCTGACGATAACGGGTTTCCTGATCGGATAAGCCCTTAAACTTTTCCGGTAAGGGACGCAGTGACTTGGTCACCAGTTCCAGTTTGTCCACTTTAACCGACAGTTCACCGGTTCTGGTTTTAAACAGTACGCCTTCGGCACCGATAATATCGCCAATATCCCATTTTTTAAACTGTTCGTTATAAAAGCCTTCGGGCAATGAGTCGCGCTGTACAAATAACTGAATATTACCCGACATATCCTTGATGGTGGCAAAACTGGCCTTACCCATAACTCTCTGCAGCATCATACGACCGGCCACGGTGGCACGGATATTTTTTTCTGCCAGTTCTTCCCTGGAATACTGGTCATATTGTGCGTGCAGACTGGCGGCCAGTGAATCCCGACGAAAATGATTGGGGAACGCATTACCCTGTTCCCTGAGCTGAGCCAGTTTTTCCCGGCGCTGTGCAATCAGCCTGTTCTCATCAACTATGGCTTGTTCGTTTGTTTCAGATTCGGACATCAACTTATCTCACTTGATAATAGCTAGTTAGTTTGTAAAATTATAAATTGGACTTCAGGGAAGCTTCTATAAAGGGTCGTAAATCCCCATCCAGTACCGCCTGAGTATTGGAAGATTCCACTCCGGTACGCAGATCTTTGATCCTGGACTGATCCAGTACATAGGAACGGATCTGACTGCCCCAGCCGATATCGGACTTATTTTCTTCCTGTTCCTGCTTTTCAGCATTGCGTTTCTGAATTTCCAGTTCATACAGCTTGGCCTTAAGCATTTTCATAGCTGCGGCCTTATTCTTATGCTGGGAACGATCATTCTGACACTGCACCACCACATTGGTAGGCTCATGGGTAATACGAATGGCTGAATCGGTTTTATTAACATGCTGTCCACCGGCCCCACTGGCCCGATAGGTGTCTATACGCAGATCCGCCGGATTGATTTCAATATCAATATCATCACTGACTTCCGGATAAGCAAAGACTGAAGCAAAGGAGGTATGGCGGCGATTACCAGAATCAAAGGGTGATTTACGTACCAGGCGGTGTACTCCGGTTTCTGTTCTTAACAGGCCAAAGGCATACTCACCGGTAAACTTGATGGTGGCACCCTTAATACCTGCTACATCACCATCAGTAACTTCCAGTACTTCAGTTTTAAAACCTTCTTTTTCACCCCAGCGCAGATACATGCGCAGCAGCATACTGGCCCAGTCCTGTGCCTCAGTACCGCCGGAACCGGCCTGAATATCTATAAAAGCATTATTGGCATCCATTTCTCCGGAAAACATACGCCGGAATTCCAGCTCAGAGACTTCCTTTTCCAGTTCATCCAGTTCATCAATAATATCCTGAACCGCTTCTTCATCATCTTCTGCCAGAGCCATTTCCAGCAGTTCATCAATATCAGCGAGGCCATTAAACAGCCTGTCCAGACCATTAACAATTTTCTCCAGAGAAGCCTTTTTCTGGCCCAGGGCCTGGGCATTTTCAGGATTGTCCCAGACCGTAGGTGACTCCAGTTCCAGGTTGACTTCTTCCAGTTGTTCCTTACGGGCATCATAGTCAAAGATACCCCCTAAGCAACTCAGTACGTTTGCGGATGTCGATAATTCTGGATTTCAGGCCTGTTACTTCTATCATAATAACTGAAACACTCATTCGCTTTAAATTGAAAACCCGTTATTTTACACTAGAATTATGGTATTTCTTAGGCTTTTATAGAACAATTATTCATTTATTTGGAAAAACTGTATTTTTCACCCTTTTTTTAAACAATATAAATGAAAATCATAAATTTAATTCTATAATCTAAGACAACGCTTTAAATAGTTTAATAAAAAAACAACATAACTACTCATCAGTATAATTTAAAGCAAGGTAGAGTGAATGGCTGCAGGTACTGGATTTACAGGGTTTTGAAAACATGGATGTTTTCACAATCACCAGGATAAGAACTTTTTACAAAACAAGTTTTGAAAAGTTCTAAACCGATACATGGACGTACTTGAGCGCCCCTGGAAATTCAGTACCTGTAGACAGTCACGGTCAGATACACTGAATAGTTACATATTGACAAAGTAACAGACTGGATAATAACTGAGC
>JALUZF010000039.1 GCA_027012135.1 Gammaproteobacteria bacterium | reverse complement strand
GTCCTGGTGTCTCTCTTAGGTGGCTGTGTGATCTTCACTTTACTTCTTTTTCTTTGGCCAGATCATGCCATCTGGAAAACTCAAATAGACGGCACCGAATTTTTTATGGGCAATGTTATGGGCCGTCTCAATTTTCTTACTCAACATGTAACTACCGTACTCTGGATCAACATACCTGTTGACCTGCCTGATGGCGGCGATATATTCCTGCACCTTCCTTACAAGGACATTGTATCTTTTGTTATACATCTCGACATCGGCAACTCCCTTTGGCGGAGACTTAAACCTGGCCACTGTGTCCTCAATAAGGGGGATCAGCAATTCAAGTTCAAGGTAACGCCTTTCTGTAATCAGAGGTTCAGCACGATGCATGACACCGTTATGAAAAAATATCATGTAATCTTCGGGTGTAAGCATCTCAAGGGCATCGTGCAGGGCGTATAACTCGGAACGAACTGGGATGGACAGTTCTTTTGCCTCATCGAACCGCCCCTGGTGGGCCAGTCCTTGAGCCTGAAGCAGCAATCCTTTAATGGCAGTCATTCTGCCGAGGATGGCTTCGTCTGTTCCCTGCCGGACAGCCTTTGCTATCAGGGCGTCCCATTTGTCAATTGCAGCGGCCAGAGATTTCAGACCCTTATCCTTTTCCATATACATCTTATAGGAGGCGATATATTGCTTAAATGAAAGATCAAAGCTGATCATCTCCTTACTGTCAAATGATAGAAAAGATACATCTCCTGCCATGGCATTATGCTGGGGCGGAAAGAAAATCGATAAAATAAATAACCATACCGCGATCATCACTTTCGTATTACATTGTTTCATATCAATCTTCCTTTTGACTTGATGCCTTTTTGTTAAAAAATGCTATAGGCCGGGCATCTTGAACACATAACATCTTTATCTTAAATAAACCGGCATGGCTGGACCAGATTTTACCACCCCAGCCACAACAGACAAGTAGACTTCCAATGATGAAAATAGTCCCGAACGACAAAGCGTTATGCCGTATTGCCAGATAAAGAGATTT
>JALUZF010000038.1 GCA_027012135.1 Gammaproteobacteria bacterium | reverse complement strand
GTTTCATCGCGTAGACCCGAGTCGAGGGTACTGAAATGGTCTTGTTCCAGCCTTGCCGCCCGCTTTTCCTCTTCGTTTCATCGCGTAGACCCGAGTCGAGGGTACTGAAATTATGCAATAGTTCGTGGTGGCACGGAGCCTCACCTGGTTTCATCGCGTAGACCCGAGTCGAGGGTACTGAAATACGTGTATAACGTGGTCGTGTTTAAGCAGGACGGTACGTTTCATCGCGTAGACCCGAGTCGAGGGTACTGAAATTGGCACACAATGAGCACGTCACGGCCGCCGGATAATGCCGTTTCATCGCGTAGACCCGAGTCGAGGGTACTGAAATCTATACAACGTGGGCGACGTAGTTGCCCTCGTGGATGAGTTTCATCGCGTAGACCCGAGTCGAGGGTACTGAAATCGCGGATATCCTCGAGGAACTCGGAAACGGTCTCTTGGTTTCATCGCGTAGACCCGAGTCGAGGGTACTGAAATTGCAGAAGCTCGCCGTCGCAAACGGGTGGGGCATGGAGTTTCATCGCGTAGACCCGAGTCGAGGGTACTGAAATGGACGATCTCGTCTGGGCTTTCCGGCACGCCATCAGTTTCATCGCGTAGACCCGAGTTGAGGGTACTGAAATGTTCACGGATGCATGGCAACAGTTGGCCGACGAAGGGAGTTTCATCGCGTAGACCCGAGTCGAGGGTACTGAAATTCCTGGTCGTCTGGTTCCGGTCGGTCGTGAAAACCAGTTTCATCGCGTAGACCCGAGTCGAGGGTACTGAAATTATCCGCGTAATGCGGAGCGTACCGCGCCTCTGCAAACGGTTTCATCGCGTAGACCCGAGGTTGAGGGTACTGAAATCCGCCATCGACCCCGGTCTCCGTGATGAGCACCGGGTTTCATCGCGTAGACCCGAGGTTGAGGGTACTGAAACGCCTCTACAACATCTTCGGCTTTGCCCAGAAGCCAGCTTGTTTCATCGCGTAGACCCGAGTCTAGGGTACTGAAATCAATCAGCTCTCTAACCTTTAAGTCTTCGTA
>JALUZF010000037.1 GCA_027012135.1 Gammaproteobacteria bacterium | reverse complement strand
GATGGCTGATACAGCCAAAGCCCAGAAGTGGATGCGTAAGGCAGCAGAACAGAATTTTGCACAGGCTCAGTATAACCTGGGTATTATGGTGGCCAATGGGCAGGGTGGACCTGCCGATCTGGTTAGTGCCTATGCCTGGCTTAAAATTTCAGCGGATAACGGTTATGCCCCGGCAGCGGATTCCTTAAAACAATTAGGCGCAGAACTGTCCTCCAGTGAGAAAAAAGAGGCCGAGGAAAAGTTTCGGGAGTTAAAAGCAAAGTATAAGTTTTAAAAAATAAAAATTTTAAACAGTTCTATGCTTTTTTTATATATTCACGGTTTTAATAGTTCACCTGCATCTTTTAAAGCTCAGGCGTTTCAGAAGTTCCTGGCAGACAGACATCCTGAACATGATTTTGTCTGCCCTGAATTATCTGATTATCCTTCTGAAGCCATTACCCAGTTAATATCAATCATCGAAAGTAAGATGCCCGATATGGCCCTTATAGGCAGCTCTCTGGGCGGCATTTATGCCACTTTTCTGGCGCAAAAATACTATTTGAAGGCAGTTCTGGTTAATCCGGCCGTGAATCCTCATATTCTGCTTAACGATTTTCTGGGTAAAACCACCAATTACTATACCGGTCGTGAGTATGAGCTAACCACAGAACATATTGAGCAGTTGAAACAACGGCTGGTTGATAAAATCAGTGAGCCGGAGCTGTTTATGGTGTTATTACAGACCGGTGATGAAGTACTGGATTATCGGCTTGCAGAACAGAAGTATGCAGATACTGAATTAATAATAGAGCGGGGTGGTAATCATTCATTTGAAGGATTTGAAAAACACTGTGAATCAATTGTCCAGTTTTGTACCAGAGATTCCTGAGCATTCATCTTTTTTTAACTCTGGGTACTACCACAATATGGGAATCAGAAAAAATATCCTGAATACTGCGTTTCTGCTTATCCACCAGTTTCCAGAACAGACCCAGAAAACCAATCAGAAAAACCGCATATACCCATGGGGAGTTTTCCAGTGCTCCATGGGATAGTTTTGCGTATAAAAACAGACTGACAATCCAGGGAAAGCCGCCCGCAAAAAAACGCAGCAGGGTCTGCGTCCAGCTAATACCGTGCTCCAGATCGCTGATCAGACGCAGTGACCAGGTGCGTAGACCCAGAGTCTGTCCGCCGTGCCTCCAGAACCAGGCAAAGAAAAACCAGGTCATAATAAACAGATAACTGTAAAAAAACGGGCCGCTGAACTGGGTGGTGCTGAGGTTCTGAATATTGCTGGAATCTACATGGACAAACATCTGAGCCGGTATAATATAAACAATAACGGCCAGCAGCCAGAAAGCACAGAGCAGCATAAAATCATACAGCCAGGCACCCAGCAGACGTAAAACGGATGCCGGGGGCAGTTGTTCAGATACCGGCGAACTGGATGGCTTTTTCTGTGTCTCTTTATGTGACATGGAATTATTACTTACAAAGTGAGTCAGGCTATTATTCTACTTTTTTTTATGGCTAATGAATAGTTGCTTATGTCATTCACATTTTTATCTAAAAAGCGGGTAAGTATATTCTTAATAGAGTGATATTTTGCTAGAATGTCCCTGTACTTTAACCCCCTTCAAGAGAGATAACTAAATGTTGATTATGCGTGGCAAAGCTGCCTTATCCCCGTTTCGAATAGAAAAACTGCTACACAGGCTGCGCGTAATTGTTCCCGGTATCCATAATATTTCATCTCAGTATATGCATTTTGTTGATACATCCGATGATTTAACACCAGAACAGCAGACCATACTGGAACGTATCCTGATGTACGGTGCTCATACAGATGACATTAATATCAGCGGCCTGGAAATTCTGGCTATACCTCGAATCGGCACCATCTCTCCCTGGGCCAGTAAGGCAACCGATATTGCCCATAACTGCGGTTTACAGAATATAGAGCGCATAGAACGGGGCATTCTATATACTCTTGAACTGTCCCATGGTGTTAATGTTAGTAAACAGCAGAAAACAGAACTTTCTGATGCCCTGCATGACAGGATGACAGAAATCTGTCTTTATCAGCTTGAAGAAGCCAGTGCTTTGTTTGAACATCACCATCCGGCACCGCTAAGCTATGTACATATTCTGGAACAGGGCCGCACCGCTCTGGAAAAGGCTAACTCTGAACTTGGGCTGGCACTGGCGGATGATGAAATTGATTACCTGGTGGAAAATTTTACCCGCATGGGAAGAAACCCAACTGATGTCGAATTAATGATGTTTGCTCAGGCCAACTCAGAACACTGCCGTCATAAAATCTTTAATGCTGACTGGACCATAGACGGTAAAAAACAGGATAAATCCCTGTTCAGCATGATCCGCAATACCTATCAACTGCATTCAGAGGGTATTTTGTCTGCCTATAGTGATAACTGTGCGGTTATTGAGGGTTTTAATATCCAGCGATTTT
This sequence comes from Gammaproteobacteria bacterium, assembly GCA_027012135.1. Lineage (GTDB taxonomy): Bacteria > Pseudomonadota > Gammaproteobacteria > GRL18 > GRL18 > JANELJ01. Next base: position 11,335 of record JALUZF010000037.1, on the reverse strand, counting down.
ATCCCAGCAGTGATACCTCTGAATACGAGTTTCACCAGGAAGACAGCCATATCCTGATGAAGGTGGAAACTCATAATCATCCTACTGCTATTTCACCCTGGCCTGGTGCGGCCACCGGTTCCGGCGGGGAAATCCGTGATGAAGGTGCCACCGGGCAGGGCTCAAAACCCAAGGCTGGTCTGAGTGGATATTCGGTATCCAATCTAAAAATTAAACATGCGCTGCAGCCCTGGGAAAAAGATTACGGCAAACCAGATCGCATTGTTTCAGCCCTGGATATTATGCTGGAAGCCCCCCTTGGAGCTGCGGCCTTTAATAATGAGTTTGGCCGGCCTAATATCTGCGGTTATTTCAGAACCTTTGAAGAACAGGCTAAAACGGCAGACGGAACAGAAATTCGGGGCTATCATAAGCCCATTATGCTGGCCGGCGGTGTCGGTAATATCAAGGCTGAGCATGTACAGAAAGGTGATATTCCTGAAGGTGCAAAAATTGTCGTGCTGGGCGGTCCGGCTATGTTAATTGGTCTGGGCGGTGGTGCGGCATCTTCCATGAATTCCGGCAGCAGTTGTGAAAATCTGGACTTTGCCTCAGTACAGCGGGGTAATCCCGAAATGGAACGCCGCTGTCAGGAAGTTATTGACCACTGCTGGCAGATGGGCAAGTCCAATCCTGTCCTTTCTATTCATGATGTGGGCGCCGGTGGTATTTCCAATGCGCTGCCTGAACTGGTGAATGATGCCGGCAGGGGGGCGGTTTTTGAACTGCGTAAAGTACCCAATGATGAACAGGGTATGTCGCCCATGGAGATCTGGTGTAATGAATCCCAGGAACGCTATGTTATTGCAGTGGCCCCGGAACATATCGAGCAGTTTGAACAGATCTGCCAGCGGGAGCGGGCACCTTATGCCATTATTGGCCAGGCAACCAGAGAACAGCGTTTAATCCTTAATGACAGCCATTTTGGAAATACCCCCATTGATATGCCGCTGGAAGTTTTACTGGGCAAACCGCCAAAGATGTCAAGAGATGTCAAACATATCCAGGTTAAGCAGGATAAATTTGACAGTTCCAGAATCAATCTGGAAGAAGCGGCTGATCGTATCCTGCACCTGCCCGGTGTGGCGGACAAAACCTTTTTAATCACCATTGGCGACCGCTCGGTTACAGGGCTGGTGACGCAGGAACAGATGGTCGGTCCCTGGCAGATCCCGGTTGCCGATGTGGCAGTGACCTGCAGCGGCTTTAATGAAGTCAGCGGTGAAGCCATGTCCATTGGTGAACGTACGCCTGTTGCGCTGGTGGATCATGCCAGTTCTGCCCGCATGGCTATTGGGGAAGCACTTACCAATATTGCAGCAGCACGCATTAACAGCTTATCGGATATTGTATTTTCAGCCAACTGGATGGCACCGGCCGGCCATCCAGGTGAGGATGCCGGACTTTATGATGCGGTTAAAACAGTAGGCATGGAAATCTGTCCAGAACTGGGCATTACTATCCCCGTGGGTAAGGATTCCATGTCCATGAAATCGGTCTGGAATGACAAAGGTGAAGATAAGTCGGTTACGGCTCCCTTATCACTGATCATCTCGGCTTTTGCCCGGGTACAGGATGTGCGCCAGACACTGACACCGCAATTAATCATGGATCAGGGTGAAACTGAATTAATTCTGATTGATCTGGGGCGGGGACGCAATCGTATGGGCGGTTCTGCCCTGGCACAGGTTTATGGGCAGATTGGTGATGTGGCTCCGGATCTGGATGATACGGAAACCTTTAAAGCTTTTTTTACATTAATTCAGGAACTGAATCTCAATGATAAGCTGCTGGCTTATCATGATCGCTCTGACGGCGGTTTGTTTACCACCCTGCTGGAAATGGCTTTTGCCGGACATTGCGGTTTAAATGTGGACATGCAGAGTATCTGTGTGGATAAAGAAGATATTACTGCAGCTCTGTTTAATGAAGAATTAGGTGCTGTCATTCAGATCCGAAAGGCTGATCATGAAGCGGTATTTAATTATATCGAAGATATGGGCATGGGCAGTATGTCTCATGTTATTGCTATACCGACGGTCACAGATGAGATTGAATTTACCTTTGATCATTCAATGGTGTTAAGCAATACCCGTACCCATTTTCATAAAGCCTGGTCAGAAACCACCTGGCGTATGCAGAGTCTCAGAGATAATCCTAAATGTGCAGAGCAGGAATACCATGCTATTGACTTACTGGGCGATCCCGGTCTGCATTTTGAAGTGGGTTATGACGTTAATGAAGACATCAGTGCGCCTTATATTAATAAAGGTGTCAAGCCGCCTATGGCTATCCTGCGCGAGCAGGGGGTTAATGGTCATGTGGAAATGGCGGCGGCTTTTCAGAAAGCAGGATTTTCTACCCGTGATGTGCATATGTCAGATATTATTGAAGGCGGTCTGTCTCTGGATGCCTTTAAAGGTATTGTGGCCTGCGGTGGTTTTTCCTATGGTGATGTACTGGGTGCCGGGGAAGGCTGGGCGAAGTCCATTTTATTTAATCCTAAGGCCAGGGAACAGTTTGAAACCTTTTTTAATCGTGATGATACCTTTGGTCTGGGGGTCTGCAATGGCTGTCAGATGATGTCTAATTTACATGAACTGATCCCCGGAACAGCACACTGGCCTCATTTTGTTAAAAATGAATCTGAGCAGTTTGAAGCCCGGACAGTCATGGTGGAAGTATTGAATTCACCCTCACTGTTTTTTGCGGACATGCAGGGTTCCAGAATGCCCATTGCTGTTGCACACGGTGAGGGCAGGGCAGAGTTTCAGCTTGGTGGTTCAGCACAGCAGGCTTTTGACAGAAAACTTGTTACCTTGCGTTATGTGACTAACGAAGGCCTGCCCGCTGAAAACTATCCCTACAATCCCAATGGTTCACCTATGGGGCTGACGGGTCTGTGCAGTGAAGACGGGCGTTTTACAATTATGATGCCGCATCCGGAACGGATATTTCGTTCGGTACAGAATACCTGGCTCAATAGCCATACGGGAGAGGATGCCCCCTGGATGAGAATGTTCAGAAATGCCAGAAAATGGATTGGCTAATAACTGAGTTCAGTACCTGGCAGGCAGCCATTATTATGTTTCAGTGAAAAAGGATGTCCACAATGAAAGAAACCTTACTCTGGTTACAGCTACCAGAACGAAAAAAGCCGGATGGACACTGTTTATACACTTCAATAAAGGATATAGGACAGTGGGTTGAACGTACTTCCCAGTTGCCGATGGGAGAGCAGTCACGCCTGTATTATTCACTGCTGGTTGAAGTTAATGGTTTAATTATTCCAGTTCAGAAACGCCTGGTTCTGCTTGAACTATTGCATCCTCAAATTCTTAAGCTGGTACAGAAATTATCCAGAAAATGTGTTGGTCACGGTTTGCCTCTGACAGAGGAAAAAAACCGTCTGACGGAACTGGTTAATGCCTTTTTAAATGAAATGGCTACCGGCTATAAGATTATTATTGATGAACTGTCTGATGTCGGTTTTGTTAATGCTATTTTAAAACGTAATATTCTGCTTCAGGCTACCTACCATGCGCTGTTCTACCTTAACCAGAAACTGTTCTATAACTATATACTTTATGCCGATCATCATACTGATGAATGGCTGGATATTCATCAGATTTATTACTTTGCTGTAAAACGCCATTTTGCAAAAACGGCTATTAAACATCTGCCTGAAACCATTAAATCCATTGATAACCTGTATAAAAAAATTCTGCTTTTTTCCCTTGCTAATCCTTACCATCTTTCCATTACAGAAATGACCCTGTTATGGAACAGGCTGAATAACTGGTCACATTATACTGAACTGCTTATTCCTGATAAAGGTGATAGTGACTGTCAGTTTCTGATAAAACCTTATAGCGATACACCTCCTTTTAACCGCTTACAATTATCCATGCAGACAGATGAGTTTGCCAGCAGCCAGTTATGGGGAATTAAATTAAATCACCTGGTTGATTTTTTACGCAGACAAAAGAATATCGAAAATGTTTCCGAATATTTTAGAAAAAGACTGATACAGGTATGGTCCACTCAAAAACAGCGAGAGGATGAAAGACAGTCTTTAATCGAACCGGTTGATATGGTGCCCGGTGTCAGTAATATTTCTCATTTTCTGGGTACTGTTAACCTGGAATCAGAAATACATGAGTTGTATAAATCACATTCACCTATTGACGAAAATTCCCATGCAGAACCGGCTCTTCCCATTTTTCATGCTTTTTTACTGGATGAGTCCAAAGGGGGTTGCAGGGTTAAACTTTCCAGTGAAAACACTCAACAACTGCAGCCAAGAATTAACGAGGTAATGGCGATTAAGCACCGGGATGGTGCCGTTCATGTCGGTTATTTACGCTGGATCAGAGAAAACAGGCAGCAGGAAATTGAGCTGGGTATTGAGCATTTAAGCGCCATGGCAGAATCAGTTCAGGTGGTTATTACTCATCATCAGGATGCTGCAGTAAATACTAACTTGCTGCATACCCGGATACTGGACAGTTTTGTGTTTCCTGGCGGGAAGGCACAGCATTTTAAACCGGTTTTGTTTACTCATGCCTTTATTGAACGTTTTGCCGGTTCCGGCAGCCAGGATATTAAATTAATCCATAAGACGGGAGAGATAAATATTAAACTCAGTCAGAAAGTGGATGAGGTACTGGATTATAATCTGTACCTGTTTGACAGAGCTGATTCAGCAGTACAGACGCCGTCCCGGAAAGCCAGGACGGCACGTTTTGATAATTTATGGGATAAACTATAATTCCGGTAACTCATTTGTAATGGTTACAAATTTACTTTTCCAGCCAGCCGTTAACCGTTTCCAGATCGGCCCGGGCCAGATCACCGGATGCCTGTTTAAGCCTCAGTACATTAAGAATATAGGTATAACGGGCAATGGAATGATCCTGTTTGGCACGATAGAGATCGCGCTGAACATTCAGAACGTCCACAATGGTCCGGGTGCCCACTTCAAAACCGGCTTCAGTCGCTTTCAATGCGCTTTCACTGGAAATAACCGCCTGTTTTAATGCTTCCACACGACTGACTTCGGAGATTACATTCAGATAACTGCTACGGGTATTTTTTTCTGTGGCATTACGGATTTCATTATAGTAATCCTGGCTGCGCTGAAAATCATATTGTGCCTGACGCGTTCGCGAGGTAACCGCATTGCCTTCGTAAATAGGTATAGAAAGGTTAACACCGATAACTTTGTCATGAGTTTGTGGAGCGAAATTAAAAACAGGGTTATTGTTTTTATTATAGCCATAGGAAGCGGTTAAACCCAAAGTGGGATAATGACCTGAACGTTTTAAATTAATATTTTCCCGCTGTACTTCAGTATCTTCCTTAGCAGCAAGCAGGGTATAGTTGCCTGTCAGAGCCTGGTCAACCCAGTGCTGAATTTTAGCGGGATTAGGGGGATCCAGAGGGATTTTATCAGCCAATGGAGACACATGCTCTATATATTGACCGGTTAATTCTCTCAGGGTTTCTTTAGCAACCTGAAGTGAGTTCTCTGCTGCAATAACCTGGGCATGGGCATTGTCATAGCCGGCCTGTGCTTCATGCACGTCGGTTATGGCAATAATACCAACTTCATAACGCCGTTTGGCCTGTTCTAATTGCCGACCAATGGCTTTTCTCTGTGCTTTGGCAAATTCCAGGGTATCTACCGCAGAAAGCACTGCAAAATAGGCATCTGCAGTACGGATAATTAAATCCTGTTGAGCTGCACTTAACTGAGCATCAGCTTTACTGATTTGCAAATTGGAAATTCGGTAATTGACATAATTCTGATTGTCAAAAATACTCTGGTTTAAATTAACACTGTAGCCATGTTTATTGTAGCTGAAAGAAGGACTGCCAGCATAATCGGTATCAATATGCTGGGTATCTGCACTCAGTCCGACTAAAGGCAGGAATCTTGCAAAAGCCTGAACCGAACCTTCACCTACAGATTGTCTCTGAGCAATAATCTGTTTCAGAACCGGATCACTCTGAAAAGCCATTCCATATACTTCCAGTAAATTTTCGGCCTGTGCTGAAGTACAGGCAAAAAAGCTGCTGCCTGCTATAAGCATAGAGGACAGAGCTGTATTGATGGTTTTTTTAGTGAAACGAGGGAATAAATGAGGTTTTGCCATATTTTGTGTCATAGAAGTAGTTTTTAACATAAGACCATAAATAAAATCTTATTATGTAACAGACAGGACAGATAAGCAATTTACATAATGTAATCTGGAATATTGAGTCGTTTCCTCCCTCTGAACTATGAAGGAGGAAAACAGGAAAACTACTCGTCCTTATCCAGATAACGCTCAGCATCCAGAGCTGCCATACAGCCGGTTCCTGCAGAAGTAATCGCCTGACGATAAACATGATCAGCCACATCTCCCGCAGCAAACACGCCTTCAATACTGGTCATGGTGGCATTGCCTTCAGAACCTTTCTGGGTTTTAAGATAACCGTGATCCATTTCAAGCTGGCCTTCAAACATGGCGGTATTGGGCTTGTGACCAATGGCAATAAATACCCCCATGGCTTCAATTTCCTTAGTGGAACCATCCACAGTGCTTTTAATGCGGGCACCGGTTACACCGGCATCATCACCAAGAATTTCATCTATCTGGGCATTCCACACAATATTGATATTGCCGGTTTTTGATTTCTCTATCAGTTTGTCTGCCAGGATTTTTTCTGAACTGAATTTATCACGACGGTGGACAATGGTAACTTCTGATGCAATATTGGACAGGTATAAGGCTTCTTCAACCGCAGTATTTCCACCGCCGACAACGATAACTTTCTGATTTTTATAGAAGAATCCGTCACAGGTGGCACAGCCGGAAACGCCTCGGCCCTTGAAGGCTTCTTCTGATTCCAGACCCAGGTAGCGGGCGGAAGCACCAGTGGCAATAATAAGAGCATCGCAGGTATAGCTGCTGGAATCACCCTTGAGCCTGAAGGGACGGGTCTGCAGATCCACTTCATTAATATAGTCAAATATAATTTCAGTGTTAAAACGTTCCGCATGCTTACGCATTCTTTCCATCAGATCCGGACCCATAAGACCTTCAGGATCACCCGGCCAGTTATCCACTTCGGTAGTGGTCATTAGCTGTCCGCCCTGTTCCATACCCGTCACCAGTACCGGATTAAGATTTGCCCTGGCCGCATAAACGGCAGCCGTATAACCGGCAGGGCCGGAACCGAGAATTAAAAGTTTGCAGTGTTTAACATCGCTCATATAATGAACTCCAGTTGAAAAAAAAGTAGTGGAAAAATAGGAAAAATCATATACAGTAATATACAGCAAGTATGGGGACTTTTAAATTGATTCCAAGTGTTAAATATTTACCTGTTTGATAACTATGTAGTGTAACTGACTGTGGCTGTCTACAGGGTGTTCTATATTATGCTTAATTGTTTCAATCTGTTTTTGTGAGAATAATATGAAAATTGCAGTACCAACAGAAATTAAACCCAGAGAAGGGCGGGTGGCACTGGTGCCCGATGCTGTTGCCCAGCTGATTAGTCATGGTCATGAGGTATTTATACAGGCCGGAGCCGGTCTGTTAAGCGGTTACAGCAATGCACAGTATGAGTTACAGGGGGCACAGATACTTCCTGATGCTGAAGCAATTTATAAGAAGGGCGAGCTCATTGTTAAGGTGAAAGAACCGGTTGGGCCTGAATTATCTCTTTTAAGAGCTGACCATCTGCTGTTTTCCTATCTGCACCTGGCAGCTCTGCCGGAGCTGACACAGCGACTGTGTGATATCGGCTTAAAAGCTATTGGATTTGAAACCGTACAGACTGCCAGTGGGCAGTTACCCCTGCTGGCTCCCATGAGTGATATTGCCGGTCGTCTGGCAGTACAGATTGGTACCCATCTGCTGCATTCCTCTATGGGCGGTAAAGGGATTCTGCTGGGTGGTGTACCTGCAGCTCCCAGGGGTAAGGTAGTGATTCTGGGTGGCGGTACGGCCGGAGGTAATGCGGCCCATCTGGCTGCCGGCCTTGGGGCTGAAGTGGTTGTATTTGATCGTAATCGGGACAAAATGGCCAGAATGCGTGCCCTGGGGCATAATGTTACGGCCTTATATCCGTATCCATCTGCCATAGCAGAGCATATTCAGAATGCCGATTTATTGATTGGTGCCGTATTGCTGGTAGGGCAGAAAACCCCACACCTGGTCAGTGAGCAGGGTGTTGCCGGGATGCAGAAGGGCAGCGTCATTATTGATATTTCAGTCGACCAGGGCGGTTGTATTGAAACAACGCATCCAACCACCTATGAAGAACCTACATTTGTTAAACACGGTGTCACTCATTTCGGAGTGACCAATATGCCCGGTACTGTTCCTCGAACCGCATCACAGTCTTTATCAGCCAGTCTGATACCCTGGTTGCTGCAGCTGGCTGATGCTCCGGATAATTTATCTGAGGCATTGCACAAAGGTGTTAATATTGATGCTGGAGAAATCATCCATCCTGCTTTAAAATAGGCGCACATTAAAAATAATCATAATTTTACCATTCTTTTTATTTCAGCTTTAACAAATATTTAGTAAATATTTCACGAGTAAAAGCAGCAACCTTAACGAGTTAACACATTTTGGCGCAACCGGTAAAAAAGAAAGCTGGCATAAAGAAAAAAGCAAAAACCAGAATGGCCTCTGCTGCAACCAGAAAACCATTATCTGCCAATGTGATTCGGGGTATTAAGGAGAGTATTTTTTTCCTTTTTATCGCAATCAGTCTGTATCTGTTTATTTCTCTGTTTACCTATTCTCCTGCCGATCCTGGCTGGTCACACAGTATTTCTGAAAAAATTGATCCGGGTAAACTGCACAATATGGGTGGTATATTTGGTGCATGGTTTGCTGACGCTTTACTGAATCTGTTCGGCTATCTGGGATACCTGTTTCCACTGATGATCCTTTATAGCGGCTGGCTGGTCTATCGGGGCAGAAACGAACAGGAGGTTTTTCATGGCTGGTATTTCAGTCTGCGTAGCATAGGTTTTATCCTGACTATCTGTGCCGGAACAGCCATTTCCAGTATGCATTTTCTGCATCCTGCGGTGGAATTGCCTTATTATGCCGGCGGCATACTGGGAAGTGTTATTGCCGAACAACTTCAGCAATGGTTCAGTTTTGTCGGCACAACGCTCATATTATTAACCCTGTTTTTAATAGGTATTACTCTGTTTACCGGTCTGTCATGGCTGTCCTTAATGGATGATATTGGTGCGTTTGTACTTAACGGTTATCAGCGTAGTATTGACAAATGGCGTGCTTATCGTGCAAAGAAGAAGGCCTTAAAAGCTGACAAAACAGAACAGTCCAGGCTTAAATCCCAGCTGAAACTGGAGGAAAAGCAGAAGCTTAAACAACAGAAACAGATTGAAAAACAGGCGCTTAGGGCTAAAAGGGAGGCAGAGAAAGCAGCCCTTAAGGCACAAAAAGCCATTAAAATTGAACCCCGTTTTGAGGCAAACAAACCCAGTAAACGGGTTAATAAAGACAAACAGCCGGAATTATTTGAACATGATGCTATAGATTGTCTGCCGTCCTTATCTCTGCTGGATAAGGCTCAGCCGTCAAAGCATGTGACATCTCCGGAACAACTGGAACATACATCACGCCTGATTGAGGATAAACTGGCTGATTTTAATCTGAATGTACAGGTGGTTTCAGTCAGCCAGGGGCCGGTGATTACCCGTTTTGAAATTCAGCTGGCACCGGGTATTAAGGTCAGTCAGATCACTAATTTATCCAAAGACCTGGCCCGTTCCATGCTGGTAGTCAGTATTCGTGTGGTGGAGGTCATTGCCGGAAAATCCACCGTGGGTATTGAAATACCCAATGAACACCGGGAAATTGTCTATTTCAGTGAAATTCTCGGCTCCAGAGAATTTGCAGACAGTAATGCCAAAATTCCTCTGGGACTGGGGCATGACATTTCCGGTCATCCCATTGTGGCCGATCTGGCTAAAATGCCGCACTTACTGGTAGCGGGTACCACCGGTTCAGGTAAGTCCGTAGGAGTCAATTCTATGATCCTCAGTATGCTGTTCCAGCTTTCGCCGGATCAGCTGCGCCTGATTATGGTGGATCCAAAAATGCTGGAATTATCTATTTATGAAGATATCCCTCATCTTCTGGCACCAGTGGTTACGGATATGAAGGAAGCCGCCAATGCTCTGCGCTGGTGTGTGGCGGAAATGGAACGGCGGTATAAGTTAATGGCAGCCATGGGGGTCAGAAACCTGGCCGGTTTTAATAAAAAAATAGAAGCGGCTATTGATGCCGGAGAGCCTATCCTCGATCCCCTGTTTGAGCCCAGTCCATTAAGACCGGAAGAACCGGCACCGGAGCTGGAACCCTTACCTTTTATTGTCATTGTTATTGATGAATTTGCCGATATGATGATGATTGTGGGCAAGAAAGTAGAAGAACTGATTGCCCGGCTGGCTCAGAAAGCCCGTGCTGCCGGTCTGCACCTTATTATTGCTACACAAAGACCTTCGGTGGATGTTATTACCGGCCTGATTAAGGCTAATGTGCCCACCCGGATTGCTTTTCAGGTCTCCTCAAAAATTGATTCCAGAACTATTCTGGATCAAATGGGTGCGGAAAACCTGCTGGGTCATGGTGATATGCTGTTTCTGCCGCCCGGACAGGGCTATCCCCTGCGGGTACACGGTGCCTTTGTGTCAGACAATGAAGTTCATGCCGTGGTGGATGATTTAAAGAGTCGGGGCAAAGCCGATTATATTGATGAAATTCTAACCGGAGAGGGTGTGTCAACGGCCGGTCTGATCCCTGGCGATAAAGACAACCAGAATGAATCTGATCCGCTTTATGATCAGGCGGTGGCTATAGTAACAGAAACCCGCAGAGCCTCTATTTCCGGTTTACAACGCCGCCTGAAAGTCGGCTATAATCGGGCGGCCCGAATGGTGGAAGATATGGAGGCGGCCGGTGTGGTCAGTCCGGTACAGTCAAACGGACAGCGGGAAGTTCTGGCACCACCGCCGGTTTAACCTAAAAAAATAAGTTAAATCGTAGTAGGTTCAACTGATTTATTTAGGTTTAAGTGATGTTCTGGCGGCAAATAAAATGTGTACGCTATTTATAAGGGATATATCATTTATGAAAAAACTATTTTTGCTAATATTGTTTTTGCTTTTCGCATCTCAAAATCTTTATGCGGATGGTTTTGTTTTACACAGTAAAGATATTCATGGTCAGCTATCCTTAAAACAGGTTTATTC
>JALUZF010000036.1 GCA_027012135.1 Gammaproteobacteria bacterium | reverse complement strand
AATTAAAATAAATGGCCAAAGTGCAATGAAAAGAACCTTCAGAATGATAAAAATAACCTTTAGGAAAGCAAAGATGAATTTTAAAAAAGTCATAATTTAAAATTTAGTTCTCATCAGTCGTCATGAAAGATATTGCCTGGAATATTTGAATATGCTGGATCTTCATAAATATCGAATGAACCACTGCATGGGTCATCGAATATACCAGTATATTGATCATCATCGAATAAAAAATGATATTTATCATTGTCATCTTGTACCCATAACCAATTATCGTCGTCTTCATCATTATTATCAATATCTAATAAATTGAATGGATCATCTTCATTATTATCAGACCAAATTTTTGTTTTATTTTCCGGCAGACGATGTAATTTGGCGATACAACCAAGAGCAATGATAAATAAAGAAGCTAATATAATATCCATAACACCTTAATACACATTCTGGAGTTTCAGAAATTATAGAATAATGTTTGGAAAAAGGTAGATTTTTAAGTTGGTAATAGGTGATAGGTTCAATTTCAATGTAGTTTTTATAAAATGGGTAAAACAACACTCTGAAAAGACTTACCAAAAGATAGAAAAAAATAAAAAATCAGGGAAGATGGGCTTACCCCCATTTTTAAACCACGAGGTGACGAATTTAAGGTGGAATCTGCTGTTCCTTTTTACGGCGACTGACAAGTCAAATCGCCACTCTTGTTGATGCCATTCTCGCAATTTGTTAACGTCGTTCTGCTCACCCGGAGGATAGGGCAACGCTGAGGAGCGACCCGAGCGCCGTGGTGAGTGATTCGTGAATGGAAGGCCGGGCATATTTTCTATGCCTGGCCTTTTTCCCCATTCATGGATCCTTAATGCGTTAAACCTACTTCCGGCGAGCGGAGCGAACCGGAAGTATTTAATTTCCTCCGCTGTCCGGCAGCACTTCAATGTATGGTAGCTCCCGAGAATACCTCAAAGGGAGTGCGCTTGTCGAGTGCCGAGTGTTTTCTTTCCATGTTGTAGTAGTCGAAATAACGATTCAGCCCATTATACAATACATGTCCATCAGAGTAAGATTTCGGATAAATATCTTCATACTTTACCGTCCACCAGAGACGTTCAATAAACACATTGTCCAAGGCACGCCCCCGGCCATCCATGCTGATAGCAATATTTTTATCCAATAATACTTCTGTAAAATCCTCAGAAGTGAACTGTGCCCCCTGATCAGTGTTGAATATTTTGGGAGTTCCTTTCGTCAGTGCATGCTTGAGAGCATCCACGCAGAAAAGGCTTTCCATGGTATTCGATAGCTCCCAGGCTAGAACATAGCGACTGTGCCAATCAATTACCGCTGTCAGGTACATAAAGCCGTATCGCATCGGAATGTAGGTGATATCCGTACTCCATACCTGCCCTACCTGATCAATAGTCATATTACGCAGCAGGTACGGATAGATTTTATGCTCTGGTGCAGGCTTACTCGTGTGAGGTCCGGGTGTAATAGCCTGTAGCCCCATAATCCGCAGCAAACGTGCCACTCGTTTATGATTGACCGGGTAGCCTTTGTCCTGCAACCAATCCGTCATTCGTGGATAACCAAACTCGGGGTGCCGCAGGTATTGTTCGTCAATCAACCGCATTAAAGCGAGATTCATCTCTGTTTCAATGGCAGGTTGGTAATATATATCGGACCTTGAAATGCCTGCCAGTCTACATTGCCGTCTGATGGAATATTTGGGATTCAATTCCACCCAACTTTTCCGGGTTGACAGTGGCAGGCTCATAGCTTTTTTTCAAGCCACTTAATGTCCATCTTCAGCCGTCCAATTTCCTCGTAAAGTGGAGCGGTAAGCTCTTCCTCGGTCTTGGACTTTTGCTTTTTGCCGGTAGCAAAAAGGTCTTCAGCGTTCAGCAGCAGTTGCTTTTTCCAGGCTGAGATCTGGTTTGGGTGAACTTTATATTCTGTTGCAAGCTGCGATATTGTCTTGATACCCTTGATAGCTTCAATTGCAACCTTTGCCTTAAACTTTTCCGAAAACGATCTTCTTTTTCTTTTCATCTGCATCCCTTTTTAATACCATTTCTTGGATACAGATTCCACTTAAGGAGGTGGTGTAGAGTAGAGCGCTAATGACTGCAAGCATCCCGATCTTTCATAAACGCCCCGCCGCACGCGGCTCCTACGTGCTCGGAAGGCAGTTGCAGACATTAGCGCCCCCTCATCAAACCGGACATGCGGTTTTCCCGCATCCGGCTTTCCTGTTGTCTTCTCATCATCGCTATCGCAGTGGTCAGTATTCACAGCCGGATCAAACCAAACTCCTTATACACCAATCCATACCATGTCGTCCCATTCGGTGGGCGAAAAGGACGTTGACTCCTACGTTTCAGGTGTTTGACCATCCGATGGCAGAGAAAAGCATTCATACGTTGGAACTGAGATCCATGGTGGAAGTGATTGAAATAGTTCTTCCATCCTGTAACCTGGCGATTGACCCTGTCCACCAACTCCGGAACAGGGACATAGGTCGTTCGACCATTCACCAGCTTTCTGATGGATTCCCTTTGCCGAGCACAGGCTTGCGTGCTCGGTTCAACGCTAAGGTAGTTCTGTCTCTCCTGGTACATACTCCTCTTGTAGCGAAAGGTATATCCCAGAAAATCCAGACAGCCACCTTCAGCTCTGAGGTTACGGATCGACGTCTTTTCCTCGTTGATTGACAAATCCAACCACCCCTCTACCACTTTCTCAATCCAGTCGAGTATTTCCGGCCCGATATACTTTGCCAAAATTACAAAGTCATCTGCATATCTGACAAGATGTGCTTTGGCAAATCGGGCCGGTCCATCTTCTGCATGGAACCTTTTATCGAGCCAGTGCAGATACAGATTGGCAAGCAAGGGAGAGATAACTCCTCCCTGTGGTGTACCTTTCTTCTTCCGCACATTTCCAGATGGCCGACGCCCATCCTTTGGAGCCTCCTGTACCGGAGCTTTAAGCCACATACGGATCAACCGCAGCACGCTTCGATCAGATACCCGCATTTCTACGCACGCCATCAGTTTCTCGTGCGGAATGGTATCAAAGTAGGCTCTCAGGTCGGCGTCATATACAACAGGGTGCCCTTTCTCGATGACTGCCTTTATTTCAGACAGGGCATCATGGGCCGATCTCATTGGCCGAAACCCATACGAATTATCGAGGAAATCCGCTTCAAAAATCGGTTCCAGAATCAGCTTTGTAGCTGTCTGAACGACTCGGTCGCGAACAGTAGGGATCCCAAGAGGACGCTCCCCACCATTAGCCTTCGGAATCATCACCCGCTTCACCGCCTGCGGCTTATAGCACTTTGCCTTCAGGGAAGAATGAACTTCCTCGAGAAAGGCTGCTGCTCCCCCAGGAGAGGTCTGTATCTGCTCGATACTCACCCCATCCACCCCTGGTGCGCCCCCGTTACGGACTACCAGAGCCCAGGATGCCGCAAGCACGTCATGCCGGTAAATTCGATCATACAATGCGTAAAACCTAAATCCCGGCTCCTGCTTCGCTTTGATGTACAGCTTCTTCCTCAGCCTGAAGAGAGGGGTGGGCAAACCAAGCCTATTTGCTTGAAACGCTGGCGGCAATATATGGTCGACTCGTTCCGTAGTGGTCCTTTCAGACAAGCGGTTCTCTCCTACCAATTCCAAAGCATGACAACAGTAAGGCCCCTTTGCTCCACGAGAGTTACCCCGCTTCATCACTACTATGGGCCTCTCCGACTCCCGCAGACCGAACAATCGAGGTTATGCTTTTCCTCGAAGCCCTCAAGGTACGACCTTCAGGCCTACGGGTCTCCCAGGTTCCGGACTGATCTTTCTCCACGCGCCGTCCCCAAACACCCCGGGGAGCCATACCGCTGCAAGCGTTGGTTTCTTCACGGCATGTACGGGCTTCACCATTTCGGGCAGGATGGCCACTCCCATAGAAGTTACGAGGCCGAATCGGGTTCACTTTCGTTACGGCTCATGGATTCGTCCACCAGAGCTTCGACTGCGCCGTTACCAGTCACAGCCGTCCGGTTTCCTACATATTCAACCAACAATTTATATGGTAAGCTCCTTTCAGCTTACAAGATCAGTCAGGCTTAGCCTGGCGCACCCGAAACTTGAGTTATATTGTTCCAAATCCCTGATATGCGTTGCATTGGAACTGAGAGCATCTTCGTTGACAATAATCTTGAGATGAGGATGATCTTTG
>JALUZF010000035.1 GCA_027012135.1 Gammaproteobacteria bacterium | reverse complement strand
ACGGGAAAAGTACTCGATCCCGTACCAAAGCTGAATACAAAGGTTAAAGTACCAGCTTCTGTTCCTGTCCCAGCCTCAGTAGCAAGAAAAGGCTTGTCTGACATCGTTGAGGTCGCCGCAAAAAGAGGGGGTAGACTAGTGCCCGGTCTTGGAACTGCTGGAGGAGTGTATGCTGTTACCGATGAATTGGTGCAAGGAAATTTTCGTAGGGCTGGATTAGAAGCTATTGGAGCTTCAGAAATACCGTTCGTTAGCCAAACTGCAGATGCGGCCTTATTAGTAGAAGATGTTGGGTGGGTTGCAAAAGATGTTATCGATCCAGAGCAAAAGCTAGAACAATGGGTCCATAATAATGCTCCGAGTTGGATGGGGTTTTAGGATTTGTCTTTTAAAATTAGTCCAACTATTCCAACGGCTTAAATTTTCGCCATATTTACAATGCTCTGGCTTTTTCACCATGGTTGCTTGGCGAATTAATGTCTTGAATAGCACCTTCGATGTATAAAAGATGATGGAAGCATGAAAACAGGTAGTTAATTCAATGAGTTGATGGACTGACACAATTGCTACTTAGGAAATGACCCTCACATCCAAGCCGAAACAGAGGAACAAACAATGAAAACAATTATTTTCCCATTGAAGCAGAAGATGCGGGGGCAAAAAGTCACCAATCTGCAGGATGTTCTACAACTTCTGCTCGTACGGGGCCTCCTGCTTCGCGTTAATGAGAGCACCCGGCGCAAACTTACTGCGGCTCTCAAGCCAGAGCTGGAGAAGCATTACTTTGGCCGCACCACCGCCAGGCTGGTAAGCATATTCCAGAAAGAATATCGGCTGGAACCAGATGGAGAAGTGGATGAAGCGACAGCCAGGGCATTGAACGAGTTGTTGCATAAACAGGGCAGGCGGGATCAGAATGCTCAATCAAAGTTCTATAGCGTCACCGGCGTGGTGCGCCAATTGGAGGGGGATCCTCTTGCCGAGATCGTGGTTCGCGCCTTCGATCAGGGGCTGCGCCGCCGTCAACTCCTTGGCGAGGTGAAAACCACAGCAGATGGCCGTTACTCCATTCGTTATGACCAGGACAAGCTGTTGGATCCCAAA
The DNA here is from genome assembly GCA_027012135.1 of Gammaproteobacteria bacterium. Classification (GTDB taxonomy): domain Bacteria; phylum Pseudomonadota; class Gammaproteobacteria; order GRL18; family GRL18; genus JANELJ01. Next base: position 40,102 of record JALUZF010000035.1, on the reverse strand, counting down.
CGGGGCAGCGCCAATCTCGTGATTGAAGTGGTTGGCGCGAAAGGTGAAATCCTGCACACATCTGACGTTCATTATAACAGCCGGCCGCAAGCCACGGTTAACCTCAAGGTAGATGAGGATGCGGGTCTGAGTGAGTGGGAGCGGTTAAGCGCCCGAATTACGCCTGCTCTGGAAGACACTGCAATTAAGGATATCAATGGTCGGGAATTGACCTTTCTGCAAAAGAGCCTTCAGATTGAACCCAAACAGCTGGAATGCTTCGTTGCCGCCGCCAAACTGGCTGAACAGAGCCAGTTGCCTGACTGGTTCCATTACGCCTTGTTGCACCAGGGATTGCCGGAAGCGCTGGACAAGCTCCTCGATTTGCCCGAGATTCGGGTGCGCAAGGCGTTCGCTGATGCCTGCGAGACCGGCGTTGTAGTTATACCTGGCGGGGAAAAAATGGTGGGGCTTTGGCATCGTTTCAATGGACTCAGAACCGAGCACATGCTGGACAAGCCGCTTGCCGGGCGGAGAAGCAAACTTCGACAGCTGTTGCAAGGTGCTGATATTAAAACCGATGTCCAAGCAGTGCTGGCTGAGGCGCTAAGAAATATGGATCCGCAAAATCCGGGCATATGGAGCAGTCTGGCAGAAAAAACCGGGCTGGATGTCGGAACCCTCACCAGGGTTGAATTTGCCGTGCGCGTGGCTGAACTGGCTGATGACCACTTACCTACTGTAATGGCGCTGCAGCAGGACGAAAACGTACAGACTCTGCGCGACCTGGCGAGGCAGTATGGCCCCGAGACCTGGCGGGAACTGGTGGACCGGACTGTGCAGGCAGATGGCAGTGATTTACCTGCAGATGTCCCGGGAGAAACCGTCGAGGAGCGCCGCGCTTTTTTTGCCCAACGGTTATACAAGCATGTCGTCAAGGCCTATCCCGATGTTGCGGTAACCTATGCTTTATCACGCCATCCCGTTCTGGGGGAGGGTCGAGCGGCTCGCGTATTGCCACGCATACTGGAAGCGGATGCCGGTTTTGATCTGGCTACAGCGAGAATCGATGCTTATGTATGTCAACATAAGGAGGCGCTTGGTATTCAGAACGAGGCCGAAGAGCTAGCCGTTCGTGCGGAGTTGAAACGGGTTCAACGGGTATACCGACTACGTGCAGATCCAACGGTCGTTTCACGCTTGCTGGAAGACAGGCTGGACTCATCGACCGCCATTTTGAGTCAGGGGCGCGAACGTTTTATAGATAACTACGGTCAGGATGAGGGAATAGGGCGGAGCGTGGCGAAGGCTATCTATGCCCAGGCCGAGGCGAATGCTGCCAAGGCGTTGGGGATTTATGCCCGCTTTAGTCCGCTTATCAATACCTCCCCCCGGCCTGTTTCTGTTTCCAGTGAGGATTGCCCCGAGTCCTTGCAGGGTGTGCCTAACTTCTCAAGCCTGTTTGGATCGCTGGATGGCTGCGTTTGTAACCCTTGCGAGTCGGTATATAGCCCGGCTGCTTATCTGACGGATTTGCTGGCTTTTCTGGAGACGGAAATCCAGCCCACCGCCAATCGGTTACCTGCTGGCGAGAGCCCGAAAAATGGATTGGAAGCACTTAAAACCCGTTCATTCTGTGATCGAAATAATCAACTGCTAGCTGACAAGCCTCGACGTCCCGACATCCTCGATATCAAGTTATCGTGTACCAATGCTGAAACACCGGTTCCTTATGTCGATCTGGTACTGGAGGTACTGGAAAATGCGGTGAAACCGCGAAGTAATGGCGTACCCCAAACTTCACTTGGCGCCAGCCAACTGGCTGCGCAGCCAGAACATTTCATTCCGGAAGCTTATGGTGAGTTGGCCAGCGCCGTTTTTCCATTTGATTTCCCGTTTGACCTCTACAAAGAAGAGGCAGCTATTTATCTGGAAAAGTTGGGCGCCAGCCGGGTGGAATTGCTGGAAGCATTTTTCCCTTTCAGTCAGGGCAATAATCCCCATGACCTGACCGAAATTGATCGCTGGCGGAGCACAACAATAGCCGCGGCGATACTTGGTCTGAGCGAGTTCGAGTGGACCCTGATCAGTGGCAAGCCGTTAGTGCCTGCTCGGCTGGCTTCAGAGATGTGGGGGTATTCGATGGGGAGTAGAAACTGGTGGCTTCCATTACGGGTCGTCGACACCTTTCTGGAACGCAGTCAATTAAGCTACAAGGATCTGTTGCGGTTGTTGACGCTGAAATCATTTAATCCCAGCGGTAAGCTCACGCTCAAGTTTGAAGACCCTGGCGATTGCGATCCCAGGAAGATAAGCATTGACCAATTGAATGCTCAGGATCTGGAATTTTTGCACCGTTTTTTACGTCTGCAGCGGTTGCTGGATTGGTCATTACAGGAACTGGATCAGGCTCTGGCCAGCCTCTCACTCAGCATCAGCCAGGGCCGTCCCGCACTGGATGAGGACTTTTTGTTACGTTTGTCTCATTTGCAGCGTTTGCGGGATAGATACTCACTTCCCTTGATAGAAATACTGACCTGGTGGTCGGATATCGATACCGCCAACTATGGCGATCCGAATTTGCCTGCCAGCTATTCTCTCTATGAAAATCTGTTTCTTACCGGACGTAAAGGAGAACCTCAGTTCGATGCGTTTCTGCTTGATGCAACAGGCAGCGAACTAGCTGATGCCACTCAGCCACTGGTCGAGCATCTGGATGCGATTAGCCGCGCAGTAAACATGCCACTGGACGAAATAAACCGTTTGGTCCTCAGTATGATCGAGCCCACGGATCGCCAGTTAAACCTTGTTAATCTCTCGATACTGTTTCGGCATGCATCGCTATCTCGTGCCCTGAACCTTTCTGTTGCCGACTATCTGATGGCGATCGATTTGATCGGCTTCGACCCCTTTCAAAAGGATGGTGGGCTGGACAAAACGCTACAAACACTGAGATTTACCGAACGTGTCGAGACATTTAAACAGTCTGATTTCTCCATCGCCGAGTTGGATTATGTGCTGCGGCAGACTATTCCTTTCCCGATTCAGACAATTGCGCCGACAGATGAATGGGTGCAGGAAGCACTGGCATCACTGAAAAAAGCTTTGCAGCCTTTGGATACACTGGCCAAGCCTGGATTAACCATCAGGCAAGCCCTTGAGATTCTTGGCCCAGGCCCCGGCACAACCGTCTCTGCAGACGATCTACGTCCACTGATTGAAAAGCTATTGGGTGATGAAACTGCTTTTAACCAGGTGAATCAGGAGAATCAGCTAACCGCGATCCTGCAGGAGGTCCTGACACTTGTCAATTCCGGAACCATCGATCAAGCTTCTATCTACAGCAAACTTACAGCTGTCGAAGAGATGATCGAAGCCGCACTCCGCCAGGTTCTGAGCATCGGCCTGGGTGAAGTGCTGAGATTGCCTTCTGAGACCTGTATGACATTATTGCAGCAGATACCAGTGCCTTCAGATGCAACTGAAATGGCAGGCACGTTATTGTTAAATGCATTCAAATTCCCGGCAGCAGAAAGTGACGCCGATACCCTGATTCCTGACCAAACCTCTCTTGGGGAATTACTGATCAGACTGCATAAGGCCGCATTAATTATCAGTAAACTACAAATCACATCTCAGCAACTCTCCCAACTGATGGATAAAAGCTCAGATACGGGTTGGCTGAATTTGACTGATCTCCCGGTACGTGAAGGAGATATTGCCGTTTCCTTTGATCGCTGGATCCGTCTGGTCAAGCTCTTTTCTTTTCGTGATGTGCTACAGCCTGATCAACAGGATCATCTCTTTGATCTGTTTACCATCGCGGATGAATACAGTCCTGGTGTCGCTCCGTTTGCTACTGAAGAACGGCGAAACTATACTGCAAAACTCGCCGAATTTACTGGATGGAATAAAGCCGAGATCATGGCGCTGGTGGGAAAATTTGATATTGGCGCCATCAGTCATGGCGGGGGTGGCATTTTGCAAGCAAGATTCCCTGCTCATTTTGGTGACGAACGCTTGCCCAACCGCATATTGGTTGTGGTCAACCTGTTAAAGCGGCTTGGAGTGACTACCTATCAGGCGCATGGTTGGGTGACAAAGAGCTTAAATCATTTTCAGCAGTCACGACAAGTTGAGCAGATAAAAAACAGTTTGCAGATGCGCTTTGATGATGGTTGGTCCGCTATCGCCAAACAGCTTCGAGACCCCTTGCGCGAGCGCCAGCGCGAGGTTCTGGTTGCTTATCTTATGCACCATTGGAGGCTGGAAAGGGAGGATGACCTGTTTGATCATTTCCTGCTGGATGTGGAAATAAGCCCCTGCATGATGACCTCTCGCCTTATTCAGGCTACCGCCTCAGTACAATTGTTCGTTCAGCGCGTCTTGATGGGGCTGGAACCGGGCCTGTATCTGATTGACGAAGGCGCCGAACAATGGGAATGGATGAAGAACTACCGGGTGTGGGAGGCTAATCGAAAAATATTCCTTTACCCGGAAAACTGGATTGAACCGGAACTGCGTGATGACAAGACACCTTTCTTCAAGGAGCTGGAAAATGAGTTGATGCAGGCCGATATCAACAACGAAACGGCTGAGACAGCAATTCTGCATTATCTGGAGAAACTGAATGAAGTGGCACGGCTGCAAGTTTGCGGTCAGTATTATGAAGAAGACGCCAGTATCCTGCATGTATTTGCTCGTACCCGTGATGTGCCACATCAATATTACTACCGTGAACTGGTTATGACGAAAGGCAACTGGACCGCATGGGAGCGGGTGGATGTGGATATCAAAAGCGACCATCTCATTCCGGTCGTTTATAACCGCCGGGTGTATCTGTTCTGGCCCATTTTTTCTTCCAGGGATGAAGCGCCGTTCACTAACATCACGCAGCAATTAATGCAGGTGTTTAGCAAAATCCTTCAACTTCAAACTCAGTTAGGAACACTTGTTCAAGGAATTTTTCAGGGTATGGGGGTTGCTGTTATTGCCGGGTTGACGAATGGCATTATTCAGCTTCTGGAGGGATTGGAAGCTCCGGGAATCGATTTTACATCCATCCAGAATAAAGTACGAAAAATTCGTAAAGATCTGCTCGAGGTTGTGGGGATTACGGAATCGTGGATTCCAGATAATCAGGTAGAAAAAGAAAAGTTTGACGATACAACGAAGGTTGTGGAGCAGTTGGATTTATCAGATTTAGGAGAAGTTACTGATATCCTTCAGCAAACAGGGGATTTACTCAACTCGTTTGAGGAAACCTTGATTAAATTGCTACCCGCAAAACTGCTGGAGGTGCAACTAGCCTGGAGCGAATATAGGAATGACAGCTGGTCCGCCAAGAAAACCTCGAGCGGAGTAGTTAGCTTCCGCGATGTGGTCAGCACCTTCTTTGAGAGTTTACCCCAGTTGCCGGGGCTGGGTAGCGAGGGGGTGAAGCGTCTGTTCTCGTTCTGGGGTGAGATCAACCAGCATAACCAGCTTATCGTCCATTGTAATGTGGCTTTGCCGGCTTCTCTTTTTGATTCAGGTAACAGTATGTCTGCCTGGTTGTCAGAGCCAGTAGAAATCGGTTATTTTCGCTTGAACAGCTGCCTGGGAACTTTGGAGAGCTTTGATACGAGTGAAAACCTGGGGATCAGCGATCTTGTAAAACAGGTCGTGTCACAGGCGGCTCAACAAACTGATGATATGCTGCAGTCCCTGAAAGATGATCGGCAACTTTCCCAAAGAGGGGAGCCGATAACACCTGATGATGATCCGGATCGGCCTTCTGAATTACGTAATGACCTGGATTTGCTACAGTTGCCCAAACACTATATTCCGCAGCTAATCAATGGAAATGAAGACATCTATCGTATCCTTAGGCGTCATCAATATGCCGATGACCTATACAAGCAACGAACTATGTTCTTCTATCAAAATGTCAGTCACACATTCTTTTGTCGGTTCTTTCCTAAGCCACCTCCTGAGAATAATCCTGGATCTGGAAGAGTTGGTGACCCGCATTTCTTTTATTTTGTTCCGTTTTATCACCCTTACACTTGTGCTTTTCTTGAAAACATTCAGCGATTCGGTATTCCCGGCCTGTATGATGTGCGTTTCAGAAACAATGGCAATATTCTTGAACCCGATGGGGTAGGACAGCCCTTGCAGCTTGTGTTGAAGGATGATGAGTTGTTTGCAAGAGAATATTATCCGGTTGGCAACGTTTATAACCCGCCCGACGGTGACCGTACGCTACGCCCTGTTCAAGAGATTAACTTTTCAATAATGGGTGCTTACTCTCAATACAACTGGGAGCTGTTTTTTCATATTCCGTTACTCATCGCATCGCGTCTGAATACCAATCAAAAGTTTTCCGAAGCGCAGCACTGGTTCCATTATATCTTCAACCCAACGGATGCCTCACGCAGTGCTGTACCAACAAAGTATTGGCGCACGCGACCTTTTGTGGAGACTGCTGCTGAGGATTACCCGCGTCAGGAAATCGAGCAATTGTTACAAATACTGTCTAGCGAAGCGGAAAGTCCGGGTCTGCAAGAGATTGAACGGGCAGTTCAGCTTTGGCGGAGCGATGCCTTTAATCCTCATCTGGTAGCTCGTACCCGCACGATTGCACTCCAGAAAGCAGTGGTGATGAAATATATTGACAATCTTATCGCCTGGGGTGACTCACTGTTTCGACGTGAGACCCGTGAGGCAATCAATGAAGCTGCCCAGCTCTATGTTCTGGCCGCCAAATTGTTAGGACCCCGGCCACGAAGGCTTCCCGGAGTAGCCAGGCGAAACGACTATTCGTTCAATGAACTGGTGGAAGAACAACCACTGGACGCATTCTCCAATTCGCTGGTAGAGATAGAGAATTATTTACCGGCGCAGAGCGCAGAGTGGAGTGATGGCGATATACCCGCTATTGAAACCCATCTCGGTCATCTGGACAGAGCCAGCCTGGCGCAAGTTGGCAACTCCTGGCGGTTGCTCGTCAAGAGTCGCTCCATGCAGAATATTTTCCTGAAAAAGTCTCATCCAGAAAAAACTGAAGCCCAGTACTTCTGTGTGCCTCCCAACGATAAACTGTATGAGAAATGGGATATTACGGCAGACCGGCTCTTCAAAATTCGTCATTGTCAGAATATTTCAGGACAGAAACTGCAATTACCTTTGTTATCACCACCAATCAATCCCGCAATTCTAGTGCGTGCCAGAGCGGCGGGAGTGGGCATTGATAGCGTACTTGGTCAGCTTGCTGCCTCGCTGCCGCACTATCGCTTCGGGGTAATGGCCCAAAAGGCAACAGAGCTCTGCGGTGAAGTCAGGTCTTTGGGAGACGCCCTGCTTTCTGCACTGGAAAAAAGGGATGGAGAAGCGCTGACTTTGTTGAGAAATACTCAGGAGTTTCAACTATTAGAAGCCATCGAGAAAACAAAGGAAAAGCAAATTGAAGAGGCAGAGGAAGTTCTGGCCGGATTGAAGTGTTTGCACCAGTCAGCAATGCTGAAACGCAATTATTATCAACAGTTACTTGATGAATTTATGAATCCTGAAGAGGTTGTCAATACAACATTGAACGCTACAAGTCTGATGTTGAAGGCTGGACAGTTCGGATTGTCGTGGGGGGCTTCAGCGGCTAGCCTGATCCCAAATATCAAAGGTGGTTTTGTCACAACGTTGGGGATAACTACCGGAGGTGACAACATCAAGGGGTCAGTCGAAAATGCTGTTGCGGCCATTGGGCAGATGGCCTCCATTGTTTCTTCCACCGGCAGCATGGTGTCGACGATGGGAGGGTATCGACGAAGAGCAGATGACTGGCAATTTCAGATCCAGCAGACTGAGAAGGAGTTATGCGATTTGGAAACAAAGGTCGCAGCAGCGGAGGTGCGTCTGGAAATCACCAAAGAGGATCTGAATAATCATAAGTTGCAGATTAAAAATAACAGGGACAGCAATGAGTTCATGCAGAAAAAATTTACCAACAAGGAACTATATGACTGGATGGTATCTCAGATTTCCACGCTCTATTTCCAGAGTTATCAATTAGCCTACGATATGGCAAAAAAGGCGGAAAGAGCGTTTGCCTTTGAGCTGGGTGTTGAAAATCCGGGTATCATTCAGTATGGCTATTGGGATAGTCTGCACAAAGGGCTGCTGGCGGGTGATCATCTTCATCATGACATCAAGCGTATGGAGGTCGCCTATCTAGACCGCAACAAAAGAGAATACGAAATTACCAAAAATATCTCCCTGGCAAGTCTGCATCCTGAAGGCGTGCTAGCCTTGCAGGAAACGGGAGAATGTTTTGTCGATCTGCCCGAGGCGATCTTTGATCTGGATCATCCCGGTCACTATATGAGACGAATCAAAGCTGTCAGTATTACCATTCCCTGTATTACCGGACCCTATGTATCGGTGCCCTGTAAGCTTACTTTGCTAGCGAACCGCACCCGTATCGATCCGCAGACGACTCCGCAGTATTCCTCTACCGGTTCGGATGATCTGCGTTTTCAGTTCAACCCTGGTGGGATTCGTTCCGTGGTTACCAGTAATGGGCAAAACGACCCTGGGGCATTCGAATTTAATCTGTATGATGATCGTTATCTTCCCTTTGAGGGTGCAGGTGTTATTAGTTCGTGGCGGCTACAGCTTCCCGGTACATTTCGATCATTTGATTACCGTACCATATCGGATGTCATTTTACATATCCGGTTCACTGCACGAGATGGTGAAAGTATATTGAAAGATGCGGTACTCGCAACGCTGGAAGACACACTAAGAGATATCGAAGTTAATGATCATGCTGGTTTGGTTCAGGGCTTCAGCAGCCGTAATGAGTTTCCTGATGCGTGGCAGACATTTGCCTACATGCCAGATGGACAAACAGGAAACCCGGTACTGTCTATGCCGGTTACTAAGGATCATTTTCCAGCCCTCATTGCTGGCCGTTCGGTTAAGGTGACACGACTATTGGTCGTAATGGTCCTTGCAAAGGGCGTTACTTATGATGATAGTGATAATATGAAGTTGAAGTTAACGCCACCAAACGGAGTCGCTCAAGAATTTAAGCTGGAGATACAAAATAATCGGGTGGGGGGATTGCCGATGGCTGAAGTTACGTTATCTGAGCCAGTGCCTGTTGTCGAGTTCAATTCCAATGAGTCTATTCCAGTACCCTGGGAATATGAGTTGACTCACATTTCAGCAAACCTGGCTCATACTGAATATTTGAATGATATTGAAATAAGCCGCATCGATACAACGAAGGTGATCGATATGGCAGTTCTCTATGCCTATACAGTGTGACTTGGATGTAAGCGCTTGCGATTGAACATCAGTAATGTTCTGGCTGAAAATGTCATTCGACCTTTTGTTTGTCGGGAGAAAAGCCTGGTTGTTCAGTGACACCCCTAAGGGTGCCCATGCCGGCAGTGTTTATTACAGTCTGATTGAAACAGATAAAGCAAACCAGTTAGAACCGTATGCTTACCTGGTTCATGTTTTGAATGAATTACCCTATGCGGATACCGTTGAAAAAATTGAAGCATTACTTCCCTGGAATTTTAAAAGCTCGGTTTTAGAAAAAGTAAATGACGCTGTTCATTAAGCGGTTACTAATTTTAGACTATAATCGCGCCAAATATTTATATGTAATGGCGTGAATAAGTGTGTTAGAATCACGCCGTGAGATGGATATGGCAACAACCCACTATCCAGATTTTCACTACGACAAGCGCGCGCTCGAAGACTGGGAGTTTGAATTTTGCCTGAATTCAGAGTGCCTGGCGGGCCGCTTTGACGCGCTTCCCATGGCATCACAAAAGGATGCCACAATCGACTTGATGCTTTCTGAAGCCATCAAAACCAGCGGGAGCAGCTTTCTGCTTGTGGACGTCCGCAAAAACTGGCATCCGCAAAAACTGGCAAATACCCTTCTGACGCATGAACTGCTGGGCAAGTGGCAGTCGAAAGCTGTTCCGGAGCAGCGCTCCAAATGATTTGCGCTGGTGTTCCTGCGGTTTTCGCCTGTTTATTCAGTCGAATGTGGTTGAGTTTTCATTCGTGATTCTCGTCCAGATGTAGAAAACACTTCGAAATGGCCGCCTTTCCTGATTAAAAAAACATGATAGTGCATCAATGATGGCTATTTATATCAAAGTTGTGAGCGCCTGATCACGCTATCTGTTTATTTAAAATAGGGTGTGTGGTCAGGGTTAGTTGTCTCATTACAGTAAAACTCAGGTGGAAATCCAGGTCCTTTAACTGATTATAATATTTTGGAGTAGCAAAAAAGTTGAATAAATATTTACTATTTACGCCAGGTCCGGTAAATGTTGCAGAGAACGTGCGCATGGCCGTTTGTAAAGAAGATATTTGTCATCGGGAAGTCGATTTTGATAATCTGTTGCTCAGTGTTGAACGTAAATTGCTAGACCTTTTTGAAATAAAAAATAAAGGTGACTACCGTGCTGTGATAATTACGGGGTCAGGCACCGCGGCTAATGAGTCCATGCTTTCTTCAGTCGTAGGGGGCAAGAATATCCTCGTCGTGTCCAATGGTGAATTTGGAGAGCGCTTGCACCATATTTCCATGATTCATAATGCCAATACCTATTTGCTGGACTTTCCCTGGGGAGAAACACTGGATCTGGAAAAAATTGAAGCCTGCATTATACAAAACAAGATCGACATCGTTGCCATGGTTCACCATGAAACCAGCTCGGGAATGCTGAACCCACTTGAAGAGATCGGGTTGTTATGTCGGGAAAACAATGCGCTGTTTATCGTGGATTGCGTAAGCAGCGCAGGTGCGGAAATTATCGATATGGAGAAAGCCCATATTGCATTTATTTCCAGCTCCAGCTCTAAGGCGATCGGTTCGTACTCAGGGCTGTCGTTTATCGTTGGAAAGGTCGATGAATTCGAAAAATTAAGGAGTCTTCCCGCTAATACAACTTACCTCAACTTGTATAAATTCTACCATTTCATAAAAACTCAATCCCAAACACCCAACACGCCTGCCGTTCACCTGTTTTTTGCTTTGGAGCAGGCACTTGAAAATATCCTTAACGAAGGTGTTTCCAGCCGACGCGCTGATTTGCGGCGCAAGGCAGAAATACTAAGAAGGGGAATGCAGGATTTAAATCTTGACTTTTTGCTGGAACAAAAGCATATGAGTTCTGTGCTGACAACGGTTTTTATACCGTCACACATTGACCTGGGACTTTTCCGTGAAAAGCTGCGAGAAAAGTCCATTATTATCTATGAAGGCAAGGGGTGTTTTAAGGGTAAAGTTTTTCAAGTCGGCAATATTGGTGAGATATCGAATGAAAATATCCTGTTTTTCCTGGATTCGCTTGAAGAGGTTTTACACAGCTTCGATCGGGTTATCATAAACAAACTGGCGCTGGTCAACACTAGTCCAATATTTTCCCGCTTGAAGAAGGACTTGCCGGTTAATCCAATAGTCACTCAAGTAAACCCCGAAGACCTTCCGGTATTATCCGGTTAATATTCCTGGAAGATAAAAGTATGAGCGATAAAAAGCTAACTCAAAAGAATATTATCGAGCCTCCTTATTTCAGTAATTGGGCTGATTTGCTGTTTCCCAGAATAGCGAATGCTATTTTGCCATTCATCTCCAGAATCAACTGGATTACTCCTAATATTGTAACCCTGGTGTCATTCCTGTTGTATGTCCTGGGTTGTCTGTTTTTATTTATCGATTTACCTTACCATCTGCTCTATACGGCCATTCTCTTACCGGTGGCCTATATCGGTGATTGCCTGGATGGACAGCTGGCACGTACCAAAAAATTATCCTCAGATATAGGGAACTATCTCGATAAGGTTGTTGATGTATTAAAAATATACATTATAACCCTTTCTCTCGCTGTTAGTGCTTATCAATCAACCCACGATGTTCTTTACATCTATCTTGGGTTTACAGCATGTTTTTTCTTTAACTTCCGTTACTACATCAAGCTTGAGACCATTTTCAGCCAGTTCAATAAAGATCCACAATATTTGATTGAATGCGGCAAGAGAAGGCGCGAATTGTATAGCCTGAAGGAAATGCAGTATACCAAACTTACAAAAAGCTTACCGGGGAAGGTTAAGTTGTTGTGGCTTAAACACCGGAGTATTTTTTGGGTTGATGAGGCAGAGTTTGTGGTATTTACGAGTCTGGGTGCCCTGGTTAACAGGGTTGATTTGGTTTTGTGGGTATTAGCTGTCAGCCAGGTTCTCATCGCTACGTGGAGGCTGTTCGAGAGAGGCTATCAAACTTACAAGGCACCTGAACAGCTGCTGGATCCCATGAGGAAATAGCATGATCAACGGGGAAACACAATGAAAGCGATAATACTTGCTGCGGGTGTCGGATCCAGAATCAGGCCGTTGACGGATCATTGTCCAAAAAGCCTTCTGACAATCGATGGAAAAACAATCCTTGAGATGATGCTGTCTCATATTCAGGACTGTGGAATTCGCGAGGTTGTATTCGTACTTGGATATTTGCAGGATCAAATCAGGGATTATGTAACAGAGCAGTTTCCTAATCTGCTTACCCATTACATTATTAACGAACGCTATACAGAGACCAACACCGGCTACTCACTCATGCTCACCAGGGATATTGCCGAGGGCTCAACCTTTATAAAATTCGATGCTGATGTGGTGTTTGATATTAATATACTTAAAAACCTCATTGGCAGCCGGTATGAAAACTGCTTATGTATCGATAAAAATATTGACCTGGATGCGGAAGAGGTAAAAGTTATCGTTGAGGGTGACAACAGAGTCGTCAGAGCCAGCAAAACGGTTAATCCCGCCGATGCCATGGGTGAGTCAATTGGCATAGAAAAAATAGGTGGTGAAGTATCAAAACTGTTGTTTGCAGAGCTGGAAACAATGATGAAAGAAAAAAAGCACTATCAGGAATACTATGAAGCCGCCTATGAGAAGCTCATCGCAAAGAATGTACCTTTTTATGCCATGGATATAACCGGACTACCATGGACGGAAATAGACACCCAGGAAGACTTTGCCACTGCCAGGAAAATATTCAGCCATACAGTATGAAGCTTGCTACTCGTGCAAAAGCCTCCCTAAAGGATGGAAGCCGCAGTGAATTGATGACAGTTCTGGGGCTATCTAATCGTAAATCGTTTCGTGAACGTTATTTGCAAGCTGCCCTGCAAGTAAGACTGATTGAAATGACCATACCTGACAGGCCAAATAGTCGTTTGCAGAAATACCGGCCTGTGTAAATCGGTGGGTGTTAGTTAAATGTGGCGGCCATTGCGTGGGAATGATTCACGTTATAGTGTGATTAATGCTATTATTTATGCCAGTTTTGTGTGGAATATGGTGTGAAAGATAAGAAGTGACAGGTAGTGTAAATGGAACAACCCTGTGTCTGAACAAAATAATGATAAGCAGGATGAGTTATGGATGCGCCATGCTTTAATGCTGGCTTATAAGGCGGCTCAATTAGGAGAGGTGCCGGTGGGGGCGGTGCTGGTTAAGGATAATCAGTTGCTGGCTGAGGGCTGGAATCAGCCTATTGCCGGGCATGATCCTACGGCTCATGCGGAAATTATGGCCATTCGCCGGGCCGCTCAGGTTGAGCAGAATTATCGGCTGCCGGGCACGACATTGTATATTACTATTGAACCCTGCAGTATGTGCGCCGGGGCTATAGTACATGCCCGTATTGAGCGGGTGGTATTCGGTGCAGTAGAACCCAGAGGCGGAGCTGCGGGCAGTGTACTGAATTTATTACAGAACAGTCAGCTTAATCATCAGGTGGAAGTACAGTCAGGGGTACTGGCTGAAGAATGCGGGCAGGTTTTAAAGGATTTTTTTCGTTCGAGAAGGAAAAACAGGCAGAAATAAGGTATTAATTTGGTTCCCATGTGAGTCATGGGAACCCGATTATTAAAATTACTTGTCTTTAATATCCAGTAATTCAATATCAAATATCAGCGTGGCGCCGGGTGCAATAACCGGGGCTGAGCCCTGGTCACCATAGGCCAGATCCGATGGGATAGTTAAGCGCCATTTAGAACCCACAGGCATCATCTGCAGGGCTTCAATCCAGCCTTTAATAACACCGTTAACCGGGAACTGTGCAGGTTCACCGCGATCCACAGAGCTGTCAAAGACTGTGCCGTCAACCAGGGTGCCGTGATAATGAGTAACCACCATATCTTCTGGGCCTGGCTTTTTGCCGGTACCTTCTTTTAAAATTTCGTACTGCAGACCAGATTCAGTTGTTATTACACCTTCTTTTTTGGCGTTTTCATCCAGGTAGGCTTTACCTTCTGCTTTATTGGATTCAGCCGCTTTGGCAGACTGTTCCTGAATTTGCTGGTTAATGGCAGAAAAAGCCGCCTGCATTTCGTTTTCTGAAAAACGCATTGGCTTGTTATTGAAAATATCACTTAGGCCGATGATCAGAGCATCCAGGCTGAAACCTGGAAAAGACTGACCCTTGACCTGCTGACCCAGTTGCAGACCTATACCATAGCTGACTTTTTCAGCATCTGTTTTAATTGTTAATTCTTCGTTATTCATAATGACCACTCGGTTAGTCGGCTCAGGTTTTTGAAATAAAAAGCCTAAATAAAAAGCCGGCGTTTAAAAACGCAGAATTATATCATGAATGACAGGTGATTTATTCAGGTTTGATCCTTGTAAAGCTTAAAGTCTTCAGTAAACAGATATTTGGGCGTGAAGTTGCTGTTTTTAACCGTTTCGGCATTACAGTACTGTACCTGATTTCTACCGGCCAGCTTGGCCTGCTGAACGGCAAAATCAACACATTGCAGTACCTCTCCCAGGGGCTGGTTATCCTGGACAATAGCAAAGCCGATACTGACTGTAATTCCGAACTTGTGGTTTTCAAACTTGAAAACATGTTCTGAAATGGCGTTACGTATGCGTTCGGCGGTAATGTTTGCGCCATGCAGTTCTACCTCCGGCAGAATAATAAGAAACTCGTCACTATTATAACGGGCCAGGAAGTCAGTGGGGCGGATGGCGTGTTCCAGCAGTCGGGCTATCTGTATCAGGGTTAAATCACAGATGTGTGCACCATAGTTCTGACTGATGGAGCCCAGGTGATCCACATCTATCAGCATCAGGCTGTAACGGGTATTGTAACGCTGGTGGCGGCTGTGCTCATCGGTCAGACGGGTGATCAGACTGCGTTTGTTATTTAACTGGGTCAGCTCATCCTTCTGTGATAATGCTGCGAGAATATCCTTATCATCCTGAAGCATCTGAAAAAGTCGATTATAGGTCTGGGCAATAAACTCAAACTCCCGGTAGGAGTTCAGTTTTAAAGGGGTAAAGGACTGATCCCTGGAAAATTTAGAGGCCCATTGTTCCAGTTTAACGATAGGTTCAAGAATAGAGCGGTTAAGCATCATAATGGTGGCAAGGGTTGAAATATAAACCAGCAGAAATACAAAACTGATCAGAAGCAGGGCATTAAGTTTTAACTCCTTGGCTTTCTGAAAGCGGATTTTAACCTGGTTCTGCATGGAAAGATGCAGTTTATCCAGAGCCAGGGTGGTTTCTATAACATATTGGTAGAATTTCTGTAACAGTCTGAAAGGCGGTTTCTGAGTCTGCACATCTTTATGATCAATCCGGTTAAAAATTTTAACGGCAATACGGTGGGCATTACGCCAGTTAAGATAAGCAGACTGATAAATATCATTGGCCAGTGATAATTGAGTGGCGTCCTGTTTAGCAGGATGATTTAAGGTTTTCTGGATATCGTCACTGAGCTGTAAAAAATGATTTTTTTCGTCAAGGGCACCGGTTTCAAGATAACGGTTAAACGGTGTTACGGTTTTCTGTATTTTGTCCTTGAGTTCGGTAACGGGGATCACGTCAGATACCACTTCTTCAATGGCCAGATTAAAGGCGTTTGTGGATTTCTGGAAAAACAGGAAACCGATACCGCCTAAAATAAACAGGGGCAGGACAATAATAATAATACTTAACCGCAGGCGGGTTTTTAATGAAGGCGCAGAAGATACTGGCTTTGCCGGTTTGCGGAAAAAATCAGGCATTAATTGTTTATGGCCTCAGTCTGAAATAAACAGCTTAACCTAAATAAATCGGTTGAACCTACTATGGACATTCACAGTAGGTTCAACTGATTTATTTAGGTTTAAATATTAGCATATTAAGCCAGGCAATCATAACTTACTTGTCTCTATATAGCGGGTGGAATTATTTCAAGTGCTTTAATTGGCGGTTTGTCATTGTCTTCACGCCATTTACGTGCCATTTCCCATTTCAGAATATCATAATAACTACGGATATTTTCCACGTATTTGACGGCCTCATCACCGCGGGCATAACCATACTGAAGTTTTTCATGCCATTTTTTCTTGCGCAGTAAAGGCAGAACCTTTTTAAGGTTTACCCATTTAGTATGATCTTTTCCGGACTGTTTAAGCAGTTTCAGGGCATCCCGGAGGTGTCCATAACCCAGATTATAGGCTGCCAGAGCAAAGTACAGCCGGTCAGGATCCCTGATTTCATGGGGCAGCCTTTTATACAGGCGGGTAAAATAATAGGCACCGCCAAAAATGCTTTGATGAGGTTCTATACGATTGTTAACGCCAATATGTTTAGCGGTGTCACGTGTCAGCATCATCAGTCCCCGGACACCGGTAGGTGATCGGGCATCAGGGTTCCAGTGGGATTCCTGGTAGGATATGGCAGCCAGCAGCATCCAGTCTATTTTATTATCCTTACCAGCTTTTTCAAACCAGGGCTGAAATTTGGGTAGCCGGGTAATAATATGGCGTTGAAAAACCCGGGTTCCGACATAGTCAAAACTTTTAATATAACCAAAATGCTGTTCCCGTAAGGATTCCAGAGCGCCGCTTTTTTTCTGTTGTTTTAAAAAATTACTGGCGGCGTTATACAGGGAGAGATCATCTGTTTTTTTAAATGCCCATGCGATATCCTGGGGCTTGTTAATATCAAAGGCCAGCCTGAGCTCCGGGTAGTAGCGCCGGTTGAGTTTAATTTCATCCGAACTGACAATGGTAAAATCAACCAGGCCTTCATTTACGAGCTGCATCAGATCTTCGGGCGAGGCGGTGGGGTTAACGGTCCACTTTAATTTCGGATATTTTTTCTTAAGATTCTGTAAGACACTGATAAGACTGTCATCAGAAGAAATTTCGATGGACAGGCGTGTCATTTGAGACAGTTTCTTAGGTCGGCGGGTACCTGAACGATAGACCAGCTGGTAGGTTACTTTGTGGTAGGGGACGGTAAACAGGTATTTTGACTGGCGTTCTGGTGTAATAATCAGTTTGGCAGCAGCAAGGTCACCCTTATGCTTTTCGAGCTGATGCAGTAATTCTCTGGCATTGGGCTCCACAAGCACCTTTAGTTTGACTCCCAGTTTATCACTGAAACGCTTAACCAGTTCGTATTCAAAACCGGTGGGACCTAATGGACCCTGATAATAAATACTGGGTGAATTGCGGGTCAGAACCTTCAGCTGACCAATGGACTGGATACGTTCCAGCTGATCAGGCGGTTCATAGCAGGAACTGAGAAAAAAAGGAATTAAAAATAATAAAAATACACGCATCAGAAACAGGATACAGATAACAGTCTAATGCTCTTTCAAATCCTGTTTAAACTGGCTGGTGGTGTATAAAGCCTTGTTCCAGCCAATACTAAGCCCTTCAATAAGCGCCTGTAAAAAGTCAATAATCAGCATAATAAGATCAGAAAGCAGTTCAAAGAAAGTATTCACTACATTTTTTTTCAGACTGTTAAATGAATACCGGGTACCTTTATAGAGAGCTAAAAAGGTCTGGTACAGTAACTCGATAACAAACAGGGTAATAACCGAATAGATAATTGCAATTTTTTCAAAAATAAACAGCATAATAAAACCAGCTCCGTAAAATACCACTATAACCTGACACTCTTTTATTCTAGCAGTTTATTCTGGAAAGTCTTCAAAATAGTGTAGAATTAGTTAATGATGTTTTATCTTTTTTTTGAGACAGGTGGAATTAATGACTGAACGTATGTTCAGAATAATTTTAGGGGCTGGCCTGGTGGTGCTGTTATATATCAGTGCCCTGACTAACAATAATGAATTAATAAAGATATATATTGGAATATTATTATTTGAAGGTATAACTAACTGGCGGATACCAAAAATTGTCTCAAAATTAAGAAAGCTGCCCGTCATTCCTTCTCAGCCTGAGTTGGATACCCTGCACCCGATTCATGCCCGTTACCGGATTAACTTTGAAGCTGAACGTGCGATACGGCTGATGCTGGCTGTGGTGCTTATGCTGCCGTTTATATTTCCGTTTGAAATATTATGGATTATTCCCTGGTTTGCCGCCAGTATGCTGCTGCTGGCGGGCATGAGTAATATCTGTCCTATGGGTTTATTGTTTCACTGGCTGGGATTTAAATAATGGCCGAAAACAGAAAAAAGGACAATAAACAGGCCGTATTAACTGACGACTGGACTCGTAACTGGCAGGATAGTATTGCAGTAAAAATTACTGCGGTGGTGATGTGGGTTATTATTCCTTTCGGTTTTTTTATTGCCCTGTTATTTATTAATAATATTGAACAGGATATTCGGGTTTCAATTGAAGATGATGCCGAAATTATTCTTAATAGCGCCCGTATTCTGCTGTCTGAGAATAACTCTATTTATTCTCCCAGGGTAAAAAACAAATTAAAGGAGAAACTCAATAAATCAATTTACTGTAAAATAGAATTACAGACATCAGACTATGAGCCTATTGTAATTCATGCTGACCGTTGCAAGAAACCAGTAAAAACTATAGATAAAAAATATTATTTTGGCACTTATGTAAACAGGAAATCGCAAGAACTGTCTCTTATGCTATCACGACAACCAGTCAGGGATATGATGCAGATCTATCGTGCTAATATTACCTTAATCATGCTCTTTATTGTAATGATTCTGGGCTTTATTCTAACCTGGGTATTAAGACTGCTGGTACTCAGACCGTTACTTAAAATAGTGGATGCCACCCGCTTTATTTCGGAAGGACAGCATGATTTACGTCTGGATATTACCCAGCAGGATGAATTTGGTCATCTGGCCCGGTTTCTGAACAAATTACTGGATCAACTGTTTGAACAACAGAAGAATCTGAAACAGGCAAACTATGAATTAATGAAAGAAGTGGCAGAAAGAAGCCGTATTGATGAAGAACTTCGTTCAAACCAGGAGCATCTGGAAAAACTGATAGAAGAGCGCACCGCTGACCTGGAAATTGCCCGGGATGAAGCGCTTAAGGCCAACCAGGCTAAAACCCTGTTTCTGGCTAATATGTCACATGAAATAAGAACTCCGCTGAATGCTATTCTGGGCTATGCGCAATTACTCAGTCGTGACGGTGAGCTGAGTGAGAAACAGAAAAAATCTCTGCATATTATTGAACAGAGCGGCAATCATTTACTGGGGGTGCTTAACGATATCCTTGATATCTCTAAAATTGAAGCAGGGAAAATGGAGTTGCATAAAAGCAATTTTAACCTGTACCATCTACTGACTGGAATTGCCCAGGTGTTTCAGGAGCAATGTACAGAGAAAGGCCTGAACTGGTATGAAGAATTCAGTTTGAGTAACACGCAACTGGTATATAGTGATGCACAGAAACTACGGCAGATTTTAATTAACCTGATTGGTAATGCCATTAAATTTACAGAACAGGGCAGTATCAGTCTGACGGTGAAAAGAATTGACAATGAGTACTATTATTTTGAGGTTTCAGATACCGGTCCTGGCATAGCAGAAGATGATATAGAAGCTATATTTACCGGTTTTCATCAGGCACCACAGGGTGTTGATAAAGGGGGCGCCGGTCTGGGCCTGGCCATTACCCGCAGTCAGTTACAGTTGCTGGGTTCAGAAATTAAGGTTGAATCTGAGACAGGCAAGGGCAGTATCTTCTCTTTTACCCTGGCACTGGAAAATGCTCAGGACGGCATAGAAGTTGTGCATGATAATGTTTCAGAAATTATTCGCCTGTCTTCTTCGGATATGGTTAAGGCTCTGGTGGTTGATGACAGTGAATTGAGCCGTAATCTTCTGGTTGATATGCTTGAGGACGTTAATGCTCAGGTCAGTTCGGCTATTAATGGTCAGGAAGCACTTCAGCTTATAGAACAGACAAATGTAGAAAGTAAACCGGATATTGTTTTTATGGATATCCGTATGCCGGTAATGAATGGTATTGATGCCGTTAGACAGATAAAACAGAACTATGGTGATCAAATTGTCTGTATAGCGATAACATCAACCATTATTGAGCAGACTGACAGTCAATATTATCAGGCCGGATTTGATGACTATATTGCCAAGCCTTACCGTTTTGAAGCGGTATTTGAATGTATGAAAAAACACCTGCAGATTGATTTTGAAAATAAAACCCCTTTGTTAAATGAAAATATAGAAATATCCGATATTGACTTCACTCTGTGTCAGATAGATAAAAGCTTATATGAGGAGTTGTTACAGGCTGCCATTGACTATAATTCACCGCTATTGAGTTCTCTCATCATGCAACTTTCGTCCCTGGGTGATGAAGAAATAAAACTGGCCAAAAAACTTAACCATCTGCTTGAGCAATATGATATCCATAGTCTGGTAAACCTGGTTAAATGTATTAAACCGGTACATCATTCTAAATGAGAAGACAACAGTTGTGATTGATATAGGCGTTAACCTGACCAGCAGCCGGTTTGCTTCAGACCGGCAGGAAGTTATTGTACGGGCCGTAGCAGCGGGTGTTCATACCATGATAGTTACGGGTACCTCAGTCAGTGTCAGTGAAGAAGCAGTACAGTTGTGTGCTGAACATCCGCAACACCTTTATTCCACAGCAGGTATTCATCCTCATGATGCAAGTAGTTTTAATGATAACAGCATTACTCAGCTATCAGGGTTGCTTATCAGGGAAAAAGTAGTCGCTGTGGGGGAGTGCGGGCTGGACTTTAACCGCAATTTTTCTACTCCACAGGAGCAGCTTTCCTGTTTTGAAAGGCAGCTTGAGCTGGCTGTAGAATTAAAAATGCCGGTGTTCCTGCATCAGCGTGATGCCCATAAAGATTTTCTGCGTCTGATAAAAAAACACCGTAGCGGACTGGTGGATGCTGTATCTCATTGCTTTACCGGTAACCGTGCCGAAATGGAAAGCTACCTGGAACAGGATTTGTATATCGGTATAACTGGCTGGGTCTGTGATATGAGGAGGGGGCAGGACTTACAGGAAGCCGTTAAATATCTGCCCCTGCAACGACTAATGGTGGAAACGGATGCGCCTTATCTGTTTCCCGGTGATCTGGTTTTTCCTGAAGATAATCAGCTAAGCAGAAAACAGCGTAAAAGCCGAAAACGAAATGAACCAAAGTATCTGCCGCATATTATAAAAAGCCTGGCGGGATTTATGGAGCAGGACGAAGAACAGGTCAGGGAAAAAAGTACGCAGAACGCGCAAAGGTTTTTCAGACTTTAATAGCAACCTGAGAGTGCGGGCATCCTGCCCGCAATAAATTACTTATTGACGTGGGCAGGATTTGTTTAGGTTAAAACAGGCCGTGATCAATATACCCGTCCACTACCATAATCAGTAGTATCAGGCCAATACCCAGCAGAGTAAAACCAAGAATATGGGATACTATATTCCATCTTTTTGATGGGCCTTTAACAATCAGTTTGTCCAGCTCACCGGTAGCCTTCAGACGTTCATATTCTTCAGGACGTTCTTCTTTCAGCTCTTCCAGATCCCAGACACCGGTAAACATGACAGTATCCAGAGGGAACTTGGCAGGTCTGAAGTGGTTGTTAAAGAAGTGCACCACAAACAGAGTCAGTACTGCCAGGAAAGCTTCCAGACCATGGGCAATAGTGGCGACATTAAAGATCCAGCCGGGTATATACTGGCCGATATCTTCTGCAAACCATAACAGAATACCGGAAGTACCAATAACAAACGCCCCCCAGTAAACGGCCCAGTAGTCAAACTTTTCCCAGTAAGTCCAGCGGTCGAAACGGGGCTGTGGGCCTTTGCCGAAATACCAGCGGAACTGGCCTTTCATATCTTCCCAGTCTTTTTTGCGTGGCAATAGAGAGTTTGGACCGAACCAGTCAAACTTTTCCTTACTGGTGAAGATCTTATACAGCACAATACCGGCATGGCCAAATATCGCCAGCATAAAGATCAGGCCAGCCCAGTGATGCATATTGTTAAGAGTGCCCATACCGCCCAGCAGAGGAACCAGAGTCATGGCCCAGTTGGTATTAGGATACATAACCACCATACCGGTAAAGACCAGGAACATCAGAGACAGAGCGAGCATCCAGTGGTTTATACGCCAGTACCATGGGAAACGCTGAAAATAGATACCGCTGTGTTTTTTCTCAGGTTTGATACGAATGGGATAACTGCGTGAATCACTGTGCTGATAAATAACCGGGCGTTCTTTTTTCTCACGCCAGAACCATAAAACAGAATGCAGATAGAAAAACAGCAGTACCAGAATAATCAGAAAGCCCATACCCTTGGCAATGATCCATAATTCAGGGTATTTTTCAAAATTATTAGTAGTGCCGTGCGGGTTGTATTTGGCAAAATTCTCATTGGCTTTTTTGTGGCATTCCTGGCAGGTCCTGACCTTGTTGGCCGGGTTAACCGGTGAACGGGGATCGTCCACATGGGTAATAGTATGCCCTTCATGACAGTCCACACAACGGGGCGCTTTTTTATCGCCATGCCAGGCCAGCTGACCGTGCGGGCTGGACATATAGCCATCCAGCTCGTCCACATGACATTCACCACAGCCTTCGGTAATGACCCGATGAGCCGGTAATTTAGAAAGATCACCGATCTGGTGAGCTGAATGACAGTCTGCGCAGGTAGCAGAGTCACCTTTCCACGGTGTTTTTAATGCAGCACCGTGCATGGAGTTACGATATTCCTTAAGTGCTTTTTCATGACAGGAACCACACAGTTCCGGAGATTTCAGACGATAGACACTGGAACGCTTGTCATCGGAAGGATAGACATAGTGAGCTGTATGGCAGGTAGCACAGGTGGCATTGTTTTTAATGCTTTTGTCATTATGAGCAGATAACTGGTATTCCTTGGTATAAACCACAATACGTCTGGGTGGTGAACCGCCAAACAGGGAATTTCTCCGTTTAGCGGCCAGAGAACCTTCATCGTCAAGTTTTTCATGGCAGCTGATACAATCTACAGAACCCAGCCTGTCCTTACGATGGGGGACTTTTTCAATATCATTATGGCAGTCGGTACATTGCAGTTGTCCATGTACACTGCCCTTAAAAAAACTATAGTCAGTGTACAGATCTTTTTTGCCCAGTTCACCATGTTCTCCTAAAGGTACACTGAAGCCTTTTTCATTATGACATTCGGTACATTCGGAATCCGGAAAGGGTTTAGCCTGGAGACTGCTATTACTGGTTAAAATTACAATCAGGCCAATGACTGCGGGAATAAGTTTTGAAATTCGCATAGTTGAGTTTACTGCTGTAACAATAGTTAAAATGAGTCTGCTTAAAAAAGAGCTTATTAAAAGACCCCTTGAGGTATTTTAATAAGCTCTTCCCCGCAAAAAGCGGGGAAGAGTGATTACTCCATATAGAAGGGAGTTATGGTTTATTTAGCCTGAGCATCTGCTTTTTTACCAGTAGGGTTGCTTTTGCTAACTTTAAAACCATGGTTGTCGTCATCAATGGGACGCCAGAACTTGGGTGGCTTTTTACCCAGATACCAGCGATGCAGTGGTGACTCAAGGGTTTCATTGAGCAGTTTTTCAACGGCATCAGCCCCCTTAGTATTACCTTCTTCACGTGCTTCCTTGATACGTTTCTGAATAGAAGGAACTATTTCATGGTAGAAACGTTGTGCCATGACAAACATGCCTTCCCAGTGGGCATAGTCAGGCGCAAACATGGCGGCACCGTGACGGGCACGACGACCTTCATGATGCCACAACAGGAACCATTTCCACTCCAGTTCTTCATTGAACTTGGTCTTGTCCAGCAGGCCTGTGTCCAGCATAGTCTTGATCAGGTTACGAGTAGGAATAGCGAACTTGTTGTTGTAGTTTTCAACAAAGGCATCCAGTTGCTGGAAGTGATTATCTACAGTGCTGGTGGCATGGCAGTTCTGACAGACATTTTTCATGTCCTTACGACGTTCCAGCCAGGGTTTGACTTTTTTGCCCTGCTTGATAGCTTTTGCATCGATCTTGTTAGATACAGGACTTCTCAGATTCCAGGAAATACGTCCGCCAATATCATGGGAAACAGGCAGATCGGGAGTGGCAGACATGTGACAGGTGGCACAGGTAGGTGCTGCATCATAATCTTCGCCAACAACCCACTTGGCAGAATCCATATTCATCTTGTCCTCATGGGCACGGAATGCAACACCATGGGCTGATTCTTCATAGATTTCTTTTTGTGGATGGTCAGGACCAAGGTGACAACGGCCGCAGTTATCTGGATGACGTGCCTGCTCAGAATCAAAGTTATGACGCAGATGACAGGCAGAACAGGAACCTCTTGAACCGTCAGGGTTAATACGGCCAACACCGGTATTAGGCCAGCTGGATGGATCCAGAGTGCCGTCTGAGTTAACCCGAACAATAGTTCCGTGACAACCGCCGCAACCAATACTGGTAACGGGAGATGTTCCGTTCAGGGTTGGACTGCCTTCAATAACTTCAGCCAGAACATTATCCAGTGAACCCAGAATGTCGCCGGCGGAGGCATGGTGACTGGCTTCAAATTCTGTCACTTCATGTTCATGACATTGTCCACAGTCTTTTGGGGAAACCAGAGGAGAAATAACAAAGTCTTTATGCATAATAGCATCTTTGTCAGATTTTTCAGCCTTATGGCATTCATAACAGCCGACATTGGCACCGAAGTGCTTGGAGTGACCCCACTGATTATAAATAGCAGGCGTTTTTTCCTTGTGACAGGATGCACAGGTTTTACTTTCATTACTCAGGCGTTCCAGCCCTTTGTTTATTTTAAAAGTATCTTCTTCTTTGGGCGCAGTGCCGGTGGCAGTGGTTTCAGCTGCCAGGGCATGCAGGGGAATGGACAATGCAAATAGCAGAAAAGATGTGCCCAGGGCAAGCTTTCTTATTGTCCGCAGGGAGTTTATTTTCATTTAAAAAATACCTCATTCTTGTGGTAAGGGGATTGTATTAATAAGTTTATCCTACTGGAATAGCAATAATCATGCCATTTTGTTTTTGTTGCTGGAATGGAATATAAGCTATTGATTATGAACTTTATCCATAAAAGGTGGTCGAAAACTGATCAATCTATATTAGTCATTTATGAACTAGAACGGTGCAAAGCCAAAATAAATGCCCTATTAAAATTCTGTATATAAATGCTAGGTTTTTATTTAGGAGGGAGCTGTCTTAATAATTTAAAAAGGGACAGGTGAACGGAACTTAACCATTTCTCCACTTGCAGGATGCTTAAATTCCAGTTGGCTGGCATGTAATAATAATCGTTCAGCCATCTTAAGTGCCTGGGGATGAGCATAGAGAGGGTCACCCAGAATCGGGTGGCCCAGTTGTTGTAAATGTACTCTTAACTGATGAGATCGTCCGGTAACCGGTTTTAATAAAATCCGGCTGTGATCGGATAAACGTTCCAGACATTGCCAGAAAGTCTGAGAGGCTTTTCCCTGAACAGGGTCCACTATCTGACGGGGCCGGTTCTCCCAGTCACATCGCAGGGGCAGATTAATTTCACCCTGATCATGCTCGGGATGCCCATAAACCACCGCAACGTATTGTTTGTTTACTTCCCGCTCCTGAAACTGCCGGCTTAACTGTCGGTGAATGTCTTTATTCAGAGCCAGGACGGTCAGACCGGAAGTTTCCCAGTCAAGCCGGTGTACTGTCAGAATGGCAGGAAATTTAATGGACAGACGGCTGATCAGACAATCCTGTTTATCCTTACCCCGGCCAGGGACTGAAAGCAGCAGGGTGGGTTTATTAACAACCACAAGATAGTTATCGGCATAAATAATTTCTATCTCATTAAAACTTTCAGTATAAGACATGGTTAGGTTACTATGTTTTCAGTTATCTTCCCCTCCAGGAGAAGGTCAGGGTGAGGGGCTTTTAAAGCCCAATTTCAGCCGGATATTGCAGTAACTGATCAAGGATCGACATAAGCTTATCATTATCAGCATACTGTTCTTTTAATTCAACAAGTTCCTGCCGATATTGATCCAGCTTTATTGATGCGCTGCCCTTAGGAGTAGTCATGCGCTTGATACGATATTCATCCCAATGTTGTAATTCATTTAATAATAAAGTGTCCGGGTAATTACGACAGCGGTAACGAAAAAACATTTCATCCAGGCGGGGATCGTCAAAGTTAAACTGCAGACTGTCCAGTTCCTCAATACTGCTCTGTCTGATCTGCTGCATGCGTTCCTGATCGGCCGGAGAGAAAAAACCGCCAGAATACAATTGTAAGTCCGGATCATTTGATGTATCAGTATATTCAATCTGAAAAGCACTTTGTATTCGTTCTGAGAGGCTTTGATCGCTTAACAGGGTCTCAAGATTTTTTTTGCATACGGGCAGATCAATCTGCCATTGTTTAATGGCTTCCGGGGTCAGGGTGTTCAGTGGAACCACAACAGGACACTTATTAATATGAATGGTTTTCAGCGGCAGCCGCTGTTCGCCTTCAGCCAGATCATCCTTAGACGTAAAGGTATAATACTTTATCTGTTCGGCATCCATTTTTAGTAATACTGCAGGATCATGATGCAGTTCATAAACAATAACTGCATTTTTGTTACGGCGGTCAACGGCTACCGGAATTACAATGCCAAGATGACCCTTTTGTGCCGGGTACATACCGCTGATATGGATCAGCGGTGTCTGCTTATAGCGGTTAAAGAGTTCCTGAACCCGGTATTTAAAACGATGCGCATAAACATACTGATACAGCCTGGGCTGAGTGTTTTTAACCAGTTTTGCCACTTCAATAGTAGCAATTACATCAGATAGCGCATCGTGTGCGGATTCGTGACTAATGTGGTTGGCTTCAGTAAGTTTTTCCAGTCTAAAACTGGTCTGTCCGTCCTCACGTGTGGGCCAGATAATACCTTCAGGACGCAGGGCATGGGTAACTCTCAGTAGGTCCAGAATGTCCCAGCGTGAATTACCGTTTTGCCATTCCCTGGCATAGGGATCATAAAAGTTACGATACAGGGTGTTGCGGGTAAACTCGTCATCAAAACGGATATTGTTATAACCGGTGGTACAGGTATTAGGCTGTGCCATTTCTTTTTGAATACGACGGATAAACTCTGCTTCAATCAGTCCCTGCTGGTAAGCATCCTGTGGCGTTATACCTGTTACCAGGCAGGCCTGAGGATTGGGCAGAAAATCATTAGCCGGCCGGCAGTATATAACCAGTGACTCACCTATTATATTCAGTTCTTCATCGGTACGTATACCGGCAAACTGTGCCGGACGATCCCGCTGCGGATCGGTTCCAAATGTTTCATAATCGTGCCAGTATAGTGTTCCGGCTGAAGTGGTAGGATTTGGCATGGTTTATTTTTTTTCCGCCTGTTCCTGTTCAGCCAGTGCCGCAGCCCAGGGATCTTCTTCCTCAGTATCAGCATCCGGTGCTTCACCTGAGGCTTCAGTAGCCGCCTGCTCGGCCAGTGCTGCTGCCCAGGGATCGTCTCCATCTTCGGCACCTTCAGTTTCCGGCTTAGCTTCAGCATCGGCCTGTTCAGCCAGGGCATCAGCCCATGGATCGGCTTCGTCATTAATGGTCGGGACCGCTTCTTCCGGGGTGGGTTCAGTTACCGAGGCTTCAGCTTCAGCCTGTTCAGAAAGAGCGGCTGCCCAGGGATCTTCATCCTCAGTTTCCGGCTCCGTCTCAGGTTCAGCTGCATTTTCTTCTGGCTCCTGGCTAACCAGAGCGTCTGCTTTATCGAGAGCAGTATCGAGTTCATCATTGATACCCAGGTTGACAGCTGGACTGTCATCCAGGGTAGCGTCATTTTCTGCCAGATCAATGGACCATGGCGTATCCACCTGGTCATGATCATCTTGCGGTGAAGGAGCCATGGCGGATGGATCATTTTCATTACCCAGTCGGTTATCACGCAGATAAATAATAGCCTCCAGGATTTTCTGGGCATTGCTTTCCACTTCCTGTCCGGTTTTTTTACCGTGTTCAGTCATTAAAGAGGTAACGGTTTCCAGTGCTTCGAACAGATGTTCATTAAGTTCGGTATTTTTCAGGCGCAGCTCAGACAGTTCTTTAAGATGGGCTTCATTTAATTCTGCCTGTTCCCGGGCCATAATTGTGGCGTTAGCATTTTCTTCGGCGGCAGAAACATCAGCAACCGTTTCAGGTGCTGCTGCCTGTGCAGAGCCAGATACTTTTAGAAATGTGTTGTTCACTTCAGCAACGGTTTCAGAATATTCCAGCAGGCGATAAGTATCATGTTTAAGATACAGGGTAACAAACTCCTTAATCAGGCCTTTTTCCTCATCATAAAGTTTTTCTGCCTGGGTATCAGCATCCCCGGAAAAGCCAGTTCTCAACAGGATGTTTTTTATGGCGGTAATGCGTTCTTCCTTGCTTTTTACATAGCTTCTGACCAGTTTATTAGCAGCTTTAACATCCTTGCGTTTGGCCTTGCTGCTGAAAATAAATACCATCAGTAGAATTAACAGCAGGACAATACTGGCTTCAGCGGTAAGAATAAACAGTTTGGGTATCATTGCTTCCATTACTCAAGCTCCTCCATAAGTTCTTCATAAGCCAGTTCTCGTTTAAGTTTCCATTTTCGCCAGACCAGCCAGCCTATGACGCCAATAATTAAATTAACAATCACCGCAATAATAATACCCATCATCCAGCCAGAATCTTCTTCTGCAGGAGCAGCAGGTTCAGCGGTTTCTGCAATTTTTTCAGGGGCTTTCTCAGCCTGCGGCTTTTCCGCTTCCGGCTCCAGCAGTAAATTTTCAAATTTAGGCAGAGTAAGCTGAATGGGGCGTGAAGTATAGTTTACTGGGCGGCCGCTGCGGGTACGGGTCAGCATGTGGATAACTATCTGGTAGTCCTTGTCCGGATCCAGTGTATCACTTTCATAACTCCATTCCAGCAACTGCGGGTTAGCACGCTTTAGCTCAATGTTTCCGGGTTGACCGTTTTCAATGAGCTGTGCGCTGATTTTCATTTTGCGGGCATTAATAAATTCCAGGTTGGGTGAGACAAAGATCTGATGATAATTTTTTGAGCCTTTCTGGATCTGATCAACCCGGGTACTGATCAGGTTAATATCATGAACCAGTACAGAATGATTAATTTCCCGCTGAAAGGTTTCACTGCTGGCCTGAAATACAAAGTTATTTTTACCGATTTCCAGGGTTTTTCTGACCTGGACATTGTAAATACCATCATGAGCTTCTGCATCGCCTCTTAAACCATTGTCATGCAGGAACCAGCGTTTTTTATTAGGGGATGTCTGCCGGGCACTGAAGGAAATAAACTGCAGAAAGTCATCGTCGGTTATTTTTTCATTATTATTGGTCATAAACAGAGAAATATTCAGGGTTTCTCCTGAAAAAAGGTTGTTAGGGATACGGTTGGTCTGGATCTGTAAATTAGTGACAATCATAACCCGGTTATCCGGATCGGTCTGGGCATTAATTGACCATTCTCCGGGTTTAGGACGGGAGATAGTAATAAGATCGTAATTTTTTTCTGCCTGCCATTTCACATAGGCCGGCTTTTTTTCCCGGGTATATTTTTTTCTGCCCGGTTCGACCACCTTAGTGGGTTTGGCTCCCTTGGGTTTAAATACCAGTAGAGTCAATTCCATAATGGAGTCATCCACCAGGAAGGTATTGTTAACCAGTGGTACAGTATCCCGTCTGGTGGTTTTTTCAAACAGGCGTAGAAAAATACGTTCAAGCTGTTCGGCATTATCCGTTTGCTCATAACCGCCGTCTGTTTTAGTGGATAATTGCTGTAAAAAATCATGGTCGGCATTGGCAGACAGGGCAATAGTATGGATGCTGGCTCCGGTTTTTTCTATTCTGGCCAGTAAAGTGGTCAGTATTCTTTTACGTTCAGCGGCATTTTTACTCTTGTCCTTGCTGATATCAATCATGCCGTCGGTAAGCAGGATAATACTGCGTTGATGCATACGGGACGGCTTATCACCCCAGTCGGCAATAGCGGCTTCCAGTGCCAGACCAATATTGGTAAACATGTCTCTGGAGTGGATTTTAGTACTGGCCTTGCGGGCTTCGGCTTTCCATTGGTCATTGGTCACACCGGGGCGGATCAAAGGTTCGGCTCTGGTGCCAAAAGTCCAGACACCGGCGCTGCTGTTTGGAGGTAATAAACCCACCAGCAGACGCAGTGCCGGCAGGCGCAGATTAGCAGGGTCATTTTTCTTCATACTGCCGGAAACATCAATCAGCACCCTGACATCACTGATCTGCGGCTGCTGTTCGACCTGCTGAGCCGCCAGTCCTGATAAGGGAAACAGCAATGTTAACAAAACAGTCAGCAGAAGAACAAAGCTGGAAAATGGGATTGTATCAGTAAAAAACTGCCGGACTGATGCAAAAAAAATGGGCATGTATTAACCTTGAAATAATCGTAGTCACTGATATTGAGTATCGGCCATAACAGAAAAAGCTTAAGTGCTTAATTTTTTAGCCGGTTTTGAAAACTCAATGTAAATCATTATACAAGAAAATAAAAATTAATTTTTTCCATATTTTTCTTAATATTGATCCAGGGTGGGAGCATACCATTAATGATTCTCATTTAGACGCAAATACCGTATCTATTGACCGTGCTCCTTGCTGAAGACGCCGTTCTCTTATATAAAGAGCGCATCCATGGAGGCTTTTCGGCAGCATGACCGCCATGGAAGGCGGGAATGCAATAAATGCAGGAGCAATTTATTGTCCCCGCTGCCGAAACTTCATCAAGAAGCACGGTCAATGGATACTCAGAGGTTATAAATTTTAAATTGAACATATTTTAACCAAAGTATGATCCGGCCCTGAATATTGATCAACTTTGTAAAAAATAATTCCCTTAAGGTAATGACGGACAGGCATAACAAGGATAAAATAGGGGCCTGATAAACTAAACTATGGTAGATCTGACAATGAAGAGAGTAGTAGTGACGGGAATGGGAATTGTCTCCTGTCTGGGTAATGACAAGCAGACAGTTCTTGAATCTCTTCGCAATGGTAAATCCGGTATCCAGTTTAAGGAAGAATACCGGGAAATTGGTATGCGCAGTCACGTAGCTGGCAGTATACATATTGACCAGGATGAATTTATCGACCGGAAAGTAAAACGTTTTATGGGCGATGCTGCAGCCTTTGCCTATATTGCTATGCAGCAGGCTATTGTCGATGCCGGATTGTCAGAACAGGAAATATCTAACGTAAGAACCGGGTTGATAGCCGGTTCCGGCGGTGCTTCTTCAGCCAACCAGGTTCAGGCGGCTGATATTATGCGTGAAAAAGGCATTCGTCGGGTTGGACCTTATATGGTTCCCCGTACCATGGCCAGCACCGTATCCGCCTGCCTGGCCACACCGTTTAAAATTAAAGGGCTTAATTATTCCATCAGCTCAGCCTGTGCCACCAGTACCCATTGTATCGGCAATGGTGTGGAACAGATTCAGTTCGGCAAGCAGGATATTGTATTTGCCGGTGGCGGTGAAGAAGAACACTGGACTCTGAGCATGCTGTTTGACGGTATGGGTGCTCTGTCCAGTAAATATAATGAAACACCGGAAACCGCTTCGCGTCCTTATGATGAGAGCCGGGATGGGTTTGTGATTGCCGGCGGCGGTGGTATGCTGGTTCTGGAAGAACTTGAACATGCTCTGGCCCGTGGTGCAAAAATTTATGCTGAAATAACCGGTTATGGTGCGACTTCTGATGGTTCGGACATGGTGGCGCCTTCAGGTGAGGGGGCAGTGCGCTGTATGCAGCAGGCATTAAGTACCGTTGAGACTCCGGTTGACTATATCAATACCCATGGCACCAGTACTCCGGTAGGAGACTTAAAAGAAATACAGGCGATTAAAGAAATATTTGAAAGTGCTGGCCAGCCGGTACCGCCTCTGAGTTCAACCAAATCGCTGACCGGTCACTCTCTGGGGGCTGCCGGTGTGCATGAAGCAATATACAGCCTGTTAATGATGGAACATAGTTTTATTACTGCATCAGCAAACTGTAATGTGCAGGCTATTGATCCTGAAATGGCAGATATGCCTATTGTGCAGACCATGACCGAACAGCCGCTGGAAACGATTTTAAGTAATAATTTCGGCTTTGGCGGCACTAATGCCTGTCTGGTTTTCCATAAGTATGCACAATAATTCAGACAAAAGACACAGCAATGCAACGGTTCTGGTGGTTGATGATGAACCGTTTAACCTGGAAATTATTGAAGAATATCTGGACGAAGAAGGCTATACCCTTTTTACCGCTGAAGATGGTGATGATGCCTGGCGGCAGATGCAGGCAGAACCGGATAAGTTTGATGTGATCCTGCTGGATCGCATGATGCCGCGCATGGACGGTATGGAAGTGCTGGCAAAAATGAAAGCCCACCGCAAGCTCAAGTCTGTCCCTGTTATCCTGCAGACGGCCAAAGCCTCCCAGCAGAATATTATTGAAGGTATGAATTCCGGTGCCTATTATTACCTGACCAAGCCATTTGATGATGAAATGCTGCGTTCCATTGTACGCACGGCCATAGAAGACAAATACCGCTATGACCAGTTGATTTCAAAGCTGGAAGAAAGTGTCCGTGGCCTGTCCACACTCAGGGATGCTATTTTTGAATTTAAAACCATTGATGAAGCTAATGACCTGGCCAAAATTCTGGCTAATGCCTGTGCTAAACCGGACAGAGCCGTAACCGGAATATCTGAAATGCTGATCAATGCCGTGGAACACGGTAATCTGGATATTAAATACGAAGAAAAATCCCGCCTGGTGTCTCAGGATAAATGGCAAGAAGAGGTGAAAAATCGTCTGCAGCAGGAGCAGTATAAGGATAAAAAAGTACGGGTGCGCTTTAAACGGGAAGGGCATTTTAATCGTATTCTGATCAAGGATGAAGGCAGCGGCTTTGACTGGCAGAATTACCTGGAACTGGATCCCATGCGTGCTTTTGATTCCCACGGTAGGGGAATTGCCATGGCAAAAATGATGAGCGTTGATAAAATCAAATATATGGGCAAGGGTAACCAGGTTGAACTGATACTTCAGGGCAGTTAAAAAGGATGTTTACAGGCTGTTGTCGCTGGTATCAGTACGTTTGTTGTCACTATTTTTGATAAAATTATTCTCACTGTCCTGATCAGGATAAGGCGTACTGGTTTGAGTCTGCAGCGGCAGGCTGAAAGAGATGGTGGTTCCCTGTCCGAAAATACTATGTGCTTTAATAACCCCTTTATGTCCTTCGATTATTTCCTTACAGATCGCTAAACCCAGTCCGGTGCCGCCGGCACCCGTATTGGTTTTACTGCTTTGTACAAACTGGTCAAAAATGGTTTCCAGTTCATTAACCGGTACCCCGACGCCTTCATCCTTAACATCTACCCGGATGGCCGACTGCTTATTAATCAGCTGTTTTCTGGCCCCGGATTTATCTTCAATAGTGGTATAGGAAAACGCGATGGTAATAACAGAATCCGGCGGGGAAAATTTAATGGCATTGGAGAGCAGGTTATGGATGACCTGCATAATTCGCTCCTTATCACAGGTGACACTGGTATCAATCTCATTACCAATCATTTTAATGGTTAATTTTTTCTCGGCAATGAGGGCTTTTAATTCTGCAATTACCAGGGAAACCAGGTCTTCCAGAGAATTATAGGTGAAATTGAAATCCATTTTTTCCGCTTCAAGTTTGGACAGATCCAGCAGGTCGTTTAAGAGCAGCAGTAGTCTCTGACCGCTTAAGTGAATACGTTCAAAATAACTGTGCAGTTTATCCTGTGAATGTTTGTCAGTATTTTTCAGGCCGATGCTGGAAAAGCTGAGGATGCCGTGCATGGGAGTACGCAGTTCATGGGAAATATTGGCCAGAAATTCTGATTTGGAGCGGTTGGCCCGCTCAGCTGCTTCTTTGGCCTGCTTCAGATCAGCCGTCTGGACACTGATTAATTCTTCCAGGTGGGCCCGGTTACGCTGCAGTTCCCGTTCGGCATTTTTTTGTGATGTAATATCACTATGGGTACCGACAACCCGAACAGGTGAGCCTTTAGAATCCACTTCTACAATTTTTCCGCGATTAAGAATCCACTTGTATTGTCCTGTGCGGGTTTTAAAACGGTATTCTATCTGGAAAAAGTTGAGTTTGCCTTTTTTAAGGGTATTCACCATATCAGATACTTTCTGTTTATCATCCGGGTGCAGCAGTTTTCCCCAGTCTTCCAGAGTGTTGGGAATTTCTCCAACCGGGTAGGCCAGCATGGTGGACCAGCGGGGGCTGACATACAGTTCGCCGGTGACCAGGTTGATTTCCCAAAGCGCATCATTACTGCCTTCCAGGGTAAATTTCAGGCGTTCCTGCGTTTCGGATAAGGTTTCCAGAAGCTGATTTTTTTCTGCTATTTCCTGTTTTAACTGCTCATTGGTTTTGCGTAATTCCAGAGTATGGTTATAAGCTTCATCTTTCAGTTGTGCTTTCTTTTTATTCAGCTGCTGTTGCAGTGTATCCAGTTGTTTGTCTTCACGCTCTAATTTAACCAGAAACGCCAGTACCACTATTAACAATGAACCAAAAATAATCAGAGCACTTAACCACTGTGTGTTAGCATAGTTGTCAATTAATGCTTCACTGGTATAGGCGGTTAGTAACCACTGAGTATTCTTAACAGGTGCCTTATAAAGTTCCAGTTGCTGGTTCTGAAAGTTAAGCTGTTTGCCAAACAGGCGACTGGTACGGACACCGTCCACGCTGGCAATGATCCGGTTGGGTGAATTAAGTTCCACAATAAGCAGTGTCTGGCTGGATAACTGGCTGTTTTTAAGAATTTTCAGGATGATATCCATTTTAAAAGTTACCAGAAAAATAAACGGCTCCTCCTCTTCGTTCTCGAATATTGTCCGAATATCAAAATGATAACCGTCAGGACTATTTCCATGTAATCTGATAGTCCCGTCATTTTTGGTTTTAAATAAGAGATTCAGCTCCTTGCGGCAGGTTTTGCCGATTTTCAGGGACTGATGGGCCAGCAGCGGGAGGCTGGATGAATTTATCAGGTTGTAGGCGTAATAATTTGGAAAATGGGCAGAAATTTCATAATTGAGTAACTTAAGCTTTTCTTTATCTTCCGGATTGTCCACCAGACTCAGTAAAGTGGGTTCAAAATAGTGAGTAAATGCAGACAGAGAATGTTGCTTATCTTTTATATACTGCTCAATCTGGTCCCTGGCATTATTAACCGATGTCTTTGCAAGTTCCAGCTGGTAATTTCTGAATTCATGCACATTATGATAGGTAGACCAGAACAGAAAGTTAGCAAAAGCCAGCAGGACAATGCTGGTAAATACTATTGAGGTTTTACGGCTGTCGTGGATGTTTTTCTGCCTGACCAGATAGTAGCTAACCGCAAAAATAATCAAAACGGTGGTAATTAATGCACACCAGATAGTCAAAGATATTGACTGGCCGAAAAAGACATAATTATCACTTAAGTGGTTACTTATAGTGGGGGGGGTATTGATAGTATTGACGGTACTGCCAGTGCCTGAGAGTTTACTGGACTGTGCAGTTTCCGTATTTATGTGCGGAGCATTCCCCTGTGCTGTAATAGCCATACCGGCCAACAGCAAAAATAAAAAAATTCTTATCATGTATGAGTGAACTATTGTATTGTTATTATGTTTGAAGTCCGTCTTCAGGTGTTTAAAACCGTTTTATTATCCTGTTTTTAAAGTCTCCGCCAACAAATTAAAACATAAGCCCTCTTAAAACAAAAGTAATGCTCATTATCGCAGTGAAATAACAGGCCAGCCCTGCTGTTGTGCATAATTGCGCAGTTTATCATCCGGATCAACGGCTACCGGGTTGCTGACCTTCTGCAGCAGGGGTAAATCATTAAATGAATCGCTGTAAAAAAAACTCTCCTGCAGATTAAATTCCCTTTGCTCCTGGTTTTTTTGATCCAGCCATTGTTCCAGACGAGTGACTTTGCCTTCCTGAAAACAGGGAATGCCGGAAACCTTACCAGTATAATGGTTATCGATTTTTTCCGGCATCGTTGCAATAATATCATCTACACCGAGTTTTTGGGCAATGGGTGCTGTAACAAAATGATTGGTTGCGGTAATAATAAGCAGATAGTCATTATTTTTACGGTGTTTTTCTAATAGAACTTCGGCCTTAGGCAGCCAGATAGAATCAATCCGAGTCTGCATAAACTCTTTGTACAGAGTATTCAGTTCATCGATGGAGTGCTGGCTCAGAGGGGCCAGGCTGAATTGCAGAAATTCAAGTATATCAAGTGTTCCAGCCTTGTACTCATCATAAAAACGCTGGTTTTCACGTTCGTAAACTTCGCCATCCACCAGTTTTTTATCGACCAGAAACTGTCCCCATAGATAATCACTGTCACCGGCAATCAGGGTATTGTCCAAATCAAATATTGCTAAATTCACTAATTATTCCTGGATTTTCATTAAAACCCGTTGATTTTACCACTTTTATTGAAAAAACAGTGATATAATTATTTTTTAATAATAAAGAATTGTTATTAACTATGGCTGATTGCAGTTGTCATTGAGCGTAATAATTCCAGTGCTTTTCTGATAAAAGACGGTGATAAAGTGGTAACAGTCCCTGATGAATGTGCCTGATAAAATGGTGTTAAATTGTGATTGATTCAGATGGCTATCGTCCAAATGTTGGTATCATCATAGTCAATGATGAGGGCAAACTGTTTTGGGCGCGCCGTATTGGCCAGGATGCCTGGCAATTTCCACAGGGCGGAATTGCTTATGCAGAATCGCCGGAACAGGCTGTGTTCAGAGAGCTTAATGAAGAAACCGGTTTGCAGCCGGAAGATGTAAAAATTATTGCTCAGACAGAAGGCTGGCTGCGGTATGACCTGCCCGAACACCTGATTCGGCGTTATAAGCGTCCGGTCTGTGTTGGCCAGAAACAGAAATGGTTTATGCTTAAACTGCTGGCAGATGAAGCTTCAATTTCATTAAAAAATGAAAACCAGCGTCCGGAATTTGATTTATGGAAATGGGTCGATTACTGGGAACCTTTGAGTGAAGTGATTGCATTTAAACGGGATGTTTATCGTGAAGCGCTGGAATATTTTGCATCGGTGCTGAATATTCCTGAAAAAAAATAATTCCATGAGTTGCTTCAGCTCTAATCTAATTAGTGTCCATTTATTGATGCACACTGATTTATTTTAATTTTTGTTTTACAGGGGGATTTATGCTGCAGACGCTGCGGCGTATTGTTCAGGAAGTTAATTCCACCAGGGATCTTAATCAGGTTCTGGAAATTATTGTGCAACGGGTAAAAAAAGCCATCAATGCCGATGCCTGTTCTATTTACCTGTTTGAAAATAATACCTTTACCCTGTTGGCCACTGAGGGCCTGAATAAGGAACTGGTAGGCAAGGTGCATATGCCTGTCGGTACCGGACTGGTTGGTCTGGTGGCGCAGCGTGCCGATCCTCTTAATCTTGATGATGCTCAGGAGCATCCCCGTTTCCAGCTTTTTACTGCGCTTAATGAAGAACGTTTTCATGGCTTTGTCGGTATTCCTATTACCCATCACCGGGAAGTCCTGGGCGTGCTGGTAGCCCAATCCGAGTCACGGCTGCGTTTTTCCCATGATATTGTTAATTTTCTGGTCACCATTGCCGCACAGCTGGCCGGTTCCATTATTAATGCCCAGGCCACCCGCCAGCTGGCAGAATCTGAGTCTGCCCGTCAGTCAGACTCACCCGCCAATGCCAAAAAATATTCACAACAGAGAAAGGATAACCGGCCTCTGGCAGGGCAGCCCGGATCGCCGGGAATTGCTATTGGTAAAGCCGTATCCATTGCCAGTTCAGTTATTCTGGATGCTATACCCGATCGACCGATAACGGATATAGATGATGAAGTCTCTGTTTTTTATTCGGCTCTGGATTCTGTTCGAAAAGATATTAAATCCCTTTCTTATCAATTGCTTGCCGACGGCTTACCAACAGAAGATGTGGCCGTATTTGATGCCTACCTGTTAATGCTTGATTCTAATACTCTGATAGAGTCCACGGTTGAGCGTATTAAATCAGGGAACTGGGCTGCGGGTGCTTTACGTGAAACCATACTGGAACATATTAAGCTGTTTGGTGAAGTGGATAACCCCTATTTGCGTGAGCGGGCAAAGGATATTCGTGATCTGGGGCAATGTATTTTTAATCAGATGCAGGGTATTAATGAGCTGCCGCTGGACAGGCTTTCCAGAGACTCAATTATTGTTGCTGAAGATATATCCGCCACACTGTTGGCGGATATAGAAAAGACCCATGTGGCTGGTATTGTACTTAAACGCGGATCGCGCACCTCTCATGTTGCTATTCTTGCCAGAGCAATGGGTATTCCAACCGTGGTTGGAGTCCATGAATTACCGGTTATGCAGCTTGACGGCAGTCAGTTGGTAGCTGATGGTTACAGCGGTAAGGTTTACCTTTCCCCATCGGATACCATTATTAAGGAATATTCCCGGCTTATTTCCCAGGAAGAAGAGCTGTTTGAAGAAATACGGGAATTAAATGGTAAGCCTGCTACCACGAGGGATGGTATTAATATCCCCCTGTACGCTAATACCGGTCTGGTTGCGGATATTTCTCCCAGTAAACATAGCGGGGCAGAAGGTATAGGACTGTATCGTACCGAATACCCCTTTATGATCCGCCAGCGTTTTCCCGGTGAAGAAGAACAGAGTAAAATTTACCGGGAAGTACTGCAGGCTTTTGCCCCCCGACCTGTTGTTTTAAGAACCCTGGATATCGGTGGTGATAAGGCATTAAGCTATTTTCCTATAGATGAAGATAATCCATTTCTGGGCTGGCGCGGGATCCGGGTGACACTGGATCACCCCGAAATTTTTATGATCCAGCTGCGTGCTATGCTTATAGCCAGTGAAGGTATGGACAACCTGCACGTACTCTTCCCCATGATCAGTACCATTAGTGAAGTGGAAGATTCTATTGAGCTTCTTGAACGTGCATTTAGTGAGTTACTGGCTGAAGGCTATAAAATTCAGATGCCTAAAGTTGGGGTTATGGTAGAAGTTCCATCCCTGGTTTTTCAAATTAAACGTATTGCTTGCATTGTTGATTTTATTTCTATTGGTACCAATGATTTGATCCAGTATCTGATGGCCGTTGATAGAAACAATGCCAGTGTGGCGGAATTATATGAATCTCTGCACCCGGCTGTGCTCAATGCCATAAAAATGGTTATTGACGGCTCTCATGAGGCGGGGGTTCCAGTGAGTGTTTGTGGAGAAATGGCCGGTGATCCCCTCGCCGCCTTATTATTGCTGGGCATGTCTATTGATTCCCTCAGTACCAGCGTGGGGTCTCTGCCCAGGGTTAAGTGGATGATCCGTAATTTTACTCAACAGGAAGCCAGCGATCTGGTTGCTCAGGCATTGCAGATGAAAGATGCCTGGTTAATCAAAAAAATGCTTATCAATGTTCTGGAAGAAAAGGGGCTTGGCGGCCTGGTACGTGCCGGTCGATAGTCGTTAATTTCTGTTTTTATCCAGCTTATTGATTACTTAATAAGCACACAATAATAAATCATAAAAATAAATTCAAATAATCAAAAAAAACTATTGACGTTCTGTAATCAGTGCGTATAATACACCACTCACTCAACGGTGTTCTGGCGAAAAAGTTCAGAAAACGGTTGATAAAACAACGACTTAAAAGCGAAGCGATAATTGAAGCGCAAG
>JALUZF010000034.1 GCA_027012135.1 Gammaproteobacteria bacterium | reverse complement strand
TACCGTCCTGATTGGTATCCATGGCACTGAGTTCTTCAAAGCCGTGCTGCCTGGGATTACCGAACAGTTCATTAATATCATTGATTTTTCCATCATGGTTTCGATCCATCGCCAGAAAGGCATCATCGGGGGATATCCAGGAGGTATGAGTGGCAAAGCCATTGCCATCCAGATCAAAATAAGCATTGCTGCCTTCCAGAGCCGTCAGTTCTATTCCGTCTCCATCCATATCGAGTACCAGAGGGTCACGGCGGATCCGCTGACTGGCATTTTGGGAACCCAGGTGAGCATATTCTGAGGCATTACCGCCCAGGGCACCAGAGATGGGGAATAACGGCAGGTTTTGGCCTATATAATGACCTAACCACGGTAATTTAATAGTATCAACTATATCCCAATAGACTTTTCCTACGTCATCCAGATTATCTCCTAACAAATATTGTGTTAAATCCCCCGCTATCCAGCCAATTATAAAGGCTGCTCCAGCCACTATTCCAGCTGAAGCCTCAAAAAACCCAGCTGCAACCAAAACCAGACTTCCTGCTAGAGCACCTATTAAAGCTCCAGCTGCAGAAATGGCTGCCCCTTCTGTATCACCTTCAATTAGCTTTAAACCAACTGTTAATGTTTCAAGTGCTGGCCCTCCATGTTTTAAAATGGTTTTATATCCAACAGAATTAGCATAACTGATAGAGTTTTTCTTGAGGTATAAATCGAATTTTGCATCAGCTAATTTATTGCTAAAAAAATTAGCTTGCTTTTGGTTAAAATAAGCAGCCTTGTCAAAACTAGTTTGATCAGCATACTTTCCTACAATGCCTAATTTGTCAGCATTTACTGAAAATGTTTTTGCGAGACTGGCTCTTTCTTTATAGGATTTAGCCAGAGCATCAACACGAACCCTGGCCGCATCTATGTCTGATAGATGTTCCTTTATAATTTTATCATTAGCATATTCTAACCATGCGATTGTTATTTCAGCTGATTTTTTTGAAAATTCTAAAATTAATTTTTTTTCATTATTTTCCATAACATATATTC
>JALUZF010000033.1 GCA_027012135.1 Gammaproteobacteria bacterium | reverse complement strand
ATGGATGACAAAACCCTTATCGCTGCCATTCTGCACGATGTTATTGAAGATACCCCCACCCATAAAGAACAGATAGCTCAGGAATTTGGTGAAGAAGTCGCTGAAATTGTTGATGGTGTCACCAAGCTGGATCATATTCAGTTTGATAACAAACAGGAAGCCAAGGCCGAAAGCTTTCGTAAAATGATCCTGGCCATGGTCAAGGATATCCGGGTGATCCTGATAAAACTGGCAGATCGCCTGCATAATATGCGTACTCTGGGTATTATGCGCCCGGAAAAAGCCCGGCGTATTGCTGCAGAAACTCTGGAAGTCTATGCGCCCATTGCTAACCGGCTGGGCATGAATGCCATGCGTCATGAGCTGGAGGATCTGGGCTTTAAGGCCTACAATCCTATGCGCTACCGTGTTATTAAGGAATGTATCCATAAGGCCCGGGGGAATCGAAAAGAAATCGTACAGAAAATTCAGGACGCCATTGAGGCTCGTCTGGAACATGAGAATATTCACTGCCGGGTACTGGGTCGGGAAAAGCATCTGTACAGTATTTATCGCAAAATGCAGACCAAGAACCTGCCTTTTTCCGAAGTATATGATGTCTATGCTTTTCGTGTTATTGTCGACAGTGTAGACAGCTGCTACCGGGCTTTGGGTGCTGTTCATGCACTTTATAAGCCTATTCCCGGTAAGTTTAAAGATTATATTGCCATACCCAAGGTTAACGGCTACCAGTCCCTGCATACCATTCTATTCAGTCCCTTTGGTGTATCCATTGAAGTACAGCTGCGTACCGAGGATATGCACAGGGTGGCTGAAAACGGTATTGCCGCTCACTGGAGTTATAAGGAAGGTGAAGGCAATGGTGGGGCCATTGCCCAGAGCCGTGCCCGTGAATGGCTTAAAAGTCTGCTGGATTTACAGCAGAATGCCGGCGATTCCATTGAGTTTCTCGAAAGCGTCAAGGTGGATCTGTTTCCTGATGAGGTGTATGTCTTTACCCCCAAGGGCGAGATTATGGAACTGCCCCGCGGAGCCACGGCAGTGGATTTTGCCTATGCGGTACATACCGATGTGGGCAATTCCTGTGTGGCCGCCAAAATTAACCAGCAGCACACCCCTTTAAGCACCCAGCTTAAAAATGGTCAGACCATTGAAATTATTACGGCACCCGGAGCCCTGCCCAATCCGTCCTGGCTGAACTTTGTGTTTACCGCCAAGGCTCGCGGTAATATTCGCAATATGCTGAAAAACCTGCAGCAGGATGAAGCCATTGCTCTGGGAACTCGCCTGCTCAATAAGTGTCTGTCTAATATCAATATGTCGGTAGAGGATTTATCCCAGTCCCGTATTCAGCGGGTGCTGGAAGACTATGAGCTGAAATCCTTTGATGAGCTGCTGGAGCAGATAGGTATGGGCAACCGCATACCGCAGCTGGTGATAAGACATCTGCTGCCGGAGCAGGCTGATGAACTGGATAGAGCGCAGAAGGAAAAAGGCCTGGCTCTGGATATTCGCGGTACTGAAGGTATGGTGGTGCATTACGGCCGCTGCTGTCACCCTATCCCCGGTGATAAGATTGTGGGTTATATCAGCTCGGGCCGGGGTATTGTGATCCATAAAAAATCCTGTAAAAATGCCCGGGATGCCCGTAAGCAGGTACAGAAATGGATTGATGTGGAATGGAGTGATGACATCAGTACCGAATTCAGTGTCGCTTTAAGAGTGGTGGTGGAACATCGTAAAGGTGTACTGGCCACTATTGCCTCGGCCATTGCTGACAGTGAAGCGAATATTGAGCATGTGGATACTGTGGATCGGGAAGACCAGCTCTATTCTCTGGACTTTGTTATTGCTGTGCGTAACAGAACCCATCTGGCGGATGTGATGCGTAATTTACGCATGCTGGAAATGGTGGTGACCTTAATGCGCGTATAACCAGTATAAGGCGGATATAATAATGAAAATCACAATAGTTCTTCGGGATTTGGCTCTTGTTTTATGTTTAACGGCTTCGCTTAATGTTTATGCCCAGGAGCCAATACCGACAGCACCAGTACAGGAAGATACGACCATTGAGCAGCAGTTGCTGGGCGCTATGGTGGAAGTCACGATTATGGCCTTTGAAAACCCCCGGGCCAAAGAAACCCTTAACCAGTTTTCTGAATTTATTAAAGATGAGTACACGTACCAGTTTATTATCCAGAAAATTGATAAATTTATTCTGACCAATGAACTGGATGAATATGAAGATCAGGCTGAAGCATTAAAAGATGCTCTGACCAAAATGCGCGAGCTGTATATTGAGTCTGAAAAGAAAGCAGTGGATAATTATCAGCAGCTCAAAGAAGAGCATGAACAGCAGAAAAAAGAGCAGGAACTGAAAGAGAACAATATTATTGAAGTTTAGGCTCTGACTTTATCCGGTTCCTTCTCCCTTTGGGAGAAGCTTATAAAATTTTCCCTCACCCTGGCCCTCTCCCGGAGGGAGAGGGAATATATGGACACTAATTAAAAGAAGGAATACCTGAATGCACTATCAATGGTTAATCCGTTTTTCCCTGTTCCCCGCCTTATTGCTTATAGCAGCCTGTTCAACCGCACAGACTAAGGTGGCAGAACAGGACGAGACAGTACAATGTAAAGACCCCCGTCCCCAGATATGTACCATGAATTATGATCCGGTCTGCGGCTTGCATAAGGATCATTTAACTAAAACCTATAGTAACGGCTGTGGTGCCTGTGCTAACGCAAAAGTTATCTCATGGACTAAAGGCAAGTGTCCGGAAACGGCCCATACACTGACTAAAGAAGAGGTGCTTAAACTGTTTTCGGGTAATACCTATGTTGCAGAAATACCCTCACGCAAAATCACCATGACTGTGTATGTGGATCCCGACGGTATACTCAGGGGGATGCAGAATAAACATAAGTTTACTTCTAAATGGGCGGTCAATGATATGGGTGAAATGTGTGTCAGTTATAAAACCCGAATGTCCTGCCGTAATGTCATTGAACAGAACGGCCAGTATAAAAAAATTAAAACTACCGACAGCGGTGAGAATATCGTGCTGATTATTTATCACTCCTTTACACCAGGTAACCCGAATAACTATTAAGCCCATGCCTGCAGAGGATGATAAGCTCTGGCTTGAGCAACCCGTTATTGCCTTAAAAGGAATAGGGGAGAAACTTCAGGAACGTTTTGCGCGGCGTAAACTGTTTACTCTTAATGATCTGCTGTTCCACCTGCCCGTGCGCTACCTGGACAAAACCCGAATTCTGCCCATCGCTGGTGTTAGAATTAATGATTCCGCACTGGTGCGTGGAGAACTGCTAAGCTGTAAAACTCATTATGCCCGCCGCCCGGTAATGACCTGTCAGATTTCAGACGGCAGTGCTATGCTTATTCTGCGTTTTTTTCACTTTAATCAATCACAGACCCAGGCTCTGGCCAGGGCCCTGGAAGAAGGTAAATGGCTGAGCTGTTTCGGAGAAATTAAACGTGGACGTCAGGGGCTGGAAATGACTCATCCTGAATACCGTATAATTGCCAGAGACCAGCTCATTCAGGTGCAGGAGCATCTGACGCCTGTTTATCCTACCACTGAAGGGCTTTCCCAGACGGCCTTGCGTAATGCCATAGCCCAGGTTA
Organism: Gammaproteobacteria bacterium; assembly: GCA_027012135.1. Lineage (GTDB taxonomy): Bacteria > Pseudomonadota > Gammaproteobacteria > GRL18 > GRL18 > JANELJ01. The sequence continues at coordinate 10,249 of JALUZF010000033.1, read as the reverse complement.
TTCAACAACTGAAACAGCAGCAGAAAAATAATAGTCAGCGGGAATTTATCACTGATTTTCTGCCTGAACCAATCCGTCGTGAACTGGCTCTGCCGTCATTGTCTCAGTCTTTACTGTATCTGCATGAACCGCCGCCGGAATGCTCGGTATTTGAATTAACCGAAGGTGGTGATCCCTGGCGGCAGCGGCTGGTACTGGAAGAACTGCTGGCTCATCAATTGAGTATGAAACAGATTTACCAGCAACAGACTCAGCATAAAGCCTGCGCCCTCAGGATAAAATCAGCTCAGTTATTTAACCGCAAGCTGTCTCAAACTGAACAAAACAGCCATGAGCTCACAAACAGCCCTGGCGCTAAAAACAGCCTTAGTGCACCGTTTTTACAGCAGCTTCCCTTTACACTGACTCAGTCACAGCAGCGGGTTGTACAGGATATTGCTGAAGATATGCGCCAGCCCCATCCCATGCAGCGTCTGGTTCAGGGGGATGTGGGTTCGGGTAAAACAGTGGTGGCGGCTCTGTCAGCTCTGTTTGCCATAGAAAATTGTTTCCAGGTCGCCTTAATGGCACCTACGGAATTACTGGCCGGGCAGCACTATGATAATTTCAGGCAGTGGTTTACAGAGCTGGATATTAATATGGCATTTTTATCCGGTAAAAGTACAGCCAGAGAACGCAGGGAAGCGCTTGAGGCTATTGCCGATGGTTCGGCGCAAATGGTTATCGGTACTCATGCCCTGTTTCAGGATGAGGTGAACTTTAATAACCTGGGGCTGGTTATTATTGATGAGCAGCATCGTTTTGGTGTGCATCAAAGACTGTCCCTGCTGGCCAAGGGAAAAAAACAGATACAGCAGACGATGTATCCGCATCAGCTCATTATGACAGCTACGCCTATTCCCAGAACCCTGGCCATGACAGCCTATGCGGATCTGGACTGTTCAGTGATTGATGAGCTGCCGCCGGGAAGAACGCCGGTGGATACTGTGGTTATCGGACAGCAGCGTCGGGATGAGGTTCTTGCAAGGGTACATCATGCCTGTTTAAATGGCCGGCAGGCCTACTGGGTGTGCACCCTGATTGAAGAGTCTGAAGTTCTGCAGTGTCAGGCCGCGGAACAGAGTTATGAACTGCTCCGAGAGCAATTACCCGACCTGGCCATTGGACTGGTGCATGGCCGTATGAAAGCCGCTGAAAAACAGGCGGTAATGACTGAGTTTAAGGAAGGTCGACTGGTTCTGCTGGTGGCTACTACTGTAATTGAGGTGGGTGTGGACGTGCCCAATGCCAGTTTAATGATTATAGAAAATGCCGAACGTCTGGGGCTTTCGCAACTGCATCAGCTGCGCGGAAGGGTCGGACGGGGCAGCCAGGCCAGCGCCTGTGTGCTATTGTATGGACAGCCTCTGTCAAAAAACGGTAAGGCCCGTTTAATGACCCTGCGTGAAACCAGTGATGGTTTTGAGGTGGCACGTAAGGATCTGGAGCTCAGGGGGCCGGGAGAGATCCTGGGAACCCGTCAGACCGGTCTGGCGGAAATGAAAATTGCCGATGTGATCAGGGATCAACATTTAATACCGAAGGTTAATGATATTGCACTACGTATGCTCAGAGACTATCCTGAAGCGGTGACGCCGATTATTAACCGATGGATTGGACACAGTGTGGAATATCAGAATGTCTAAAAATAGAAACAGCTATAAACTATTTTTAACTGCCTGCTTTATAGCCTCTTTATTTATCAGCCAGGCCTGGGCGTCTGTCTATAAGTGCGAAGATGATAACGGCAATATTATTTTTTCAGATGAACCGTGTAAAAAAGGCCAGTCCGGGACAAAACTGCGCTGGCTTAAAAATACTCATTCAGGTTCAAAATCTAAAAAAAATAAGGTATTAACCCAGGAACAGAAAACAGCCCGCAAAGCAAAAAAGAATAATAAGGCCTATGTCATACTGTCCCTGCTGACTACGACCAAACTGGAACTGGAAACCAGTACTTTACGCTGCAACCTGGATGGTGAGCAAAGTGACCAGCCGGAATTAATGCTGTCAGACGGTATTACTGTTGACCTGCTTGATGTGGATAAAATACTCATTAAATATAAACTGGGTGCAGATGAACTTACGGTGCATTTTATTATGCATGATGGTTATGAAGAAACCCGGGTAATAAAAAAACCATTTCCTATACTTAGTGGCGAAGCCCGCCTGGGTAGTTTCAGTAAATCCCTGGAAGATATCAGGCAAATTGAATTTTTTAATTCACAGAAATTGCGCAGAACTCGTGATAAGCAGCGAAAAAAACATAAACAGCAGCTTGCCCGTACAGATAAAAGTAAAAAAACATCAACAATAAAAGCTGGGGTTAGGAAAGAAGTTCCGGTTATAGAACTGGATCTGTCCAATGAAGTCACTCCCGATAAAAACGCACCGGCAGCAACATCCAGACCCAGGATCAAGGTAGTTCCAAAGAACGTACCGGTGACTGATATTCCCAAACCGGTGATTCATTCTGTTGAGGGTAAACGTCTGCCGCTGGTATTTGCCAATGGTAAAACCACTTTCCTGAAACGAGATACACTGAGCAGCCGTAAGGGTGATAAAGCAGCGCCACCGGGAGTGTTTATTCTTAATAGTAAAGAGCAGATCCCCTATACTCAGATAAAAAGCATTCGTGTCAGGCCCACGGCGGATAAATCCCGTCTGGTGGTGGCGGTAGCCCTGAAAAGCGGTGAAATAAAAATGGAAAATATGTCCAGACCCTTTACCCGTATCCATGGGCGCTCTGATAAAGGTGAGTTTGAGCACTCGCTACTGGACATAAAATCCATTAATTTCTAGGGCTGTTTTTTAGAGCTTTGCTTTAAAGGCAAACTTTTATGCTAAAATAATGAGCTTATCGATATTATTCTATTAGCCGAGCAAGCCAGCCCTTATGTCTGCCATAAAGCGTCAGTTTAAACGCATTCCTTTGTGGATCACCGTAGATTATGCGGCTATTTTGCATATGCCCTCTGCTATGCGCGACTGGCTGCTGGACAGTGCCTCACTGACGCTGCGTATTAAGGCTTATTGTCAGGCTAATCAGCTGGGCTGCTTTTCGGTGCGCTTATTGTCCCAGGGTATGGGGATCCCATCTAATGATGAGATGCAGCGGCTTAAACTGAAAAGTCGTCGTTATGCGCTGATCCGTGAAGTGGCTTTATATTGTGGTGATACCCCGCTGATTTATGCCCGTACAGTCATCCCTGTTACTACTTTAACCGGGACTCAGCGACGTCTGGGGCATCTGGGCAATCGTCCCCTGGGTGAATTCCTGTTTGCCCAGCCAGAACTGCACAGAGATGTTATGGAAATTGCGCTTGTTAAAGCCGGGCATCAGTTATTTGATTCGGCACTAAGCTGTATCATCCAGACACCGGAACAGATCTGGGCACGTCGTTCGGTATTTCGACTGGGTCAGAAACCCCTGCTGGTGGCGGAAGTCTTTTTACCTGAGGTTCTGTCAAAGAGTCATCACCATGGTTTTATCCCTCCGGTACATCCGGTGCTGACGGCCAGCTTCAGTTCCACAGGCCGAACCGGAGGTGATGCCTGAACACTCATAAAAGCAGTTTTTTTTCACTGGAACGTTGGCAGCAGTATTTCTTGCTGATGCGTATGGATCGTCCCATAGGCACCTTTTTATTATTATGGCCAACCCTGTGGGCCATCTGGATTGCGGCTGACGGCCGGCCATCGGCATTGATTGTAGTGATTTTTTCTCTTGGGGTTTTTATTATGCGGTCTGCCGGCTGTGTGATTAATGATTATGCTGACCGGGACATAGACAGGCATATTGAACGCACGAAAAACCGCCCGATTACCTCCGGCAAGGTCAGTGCCAAAGAGGCTTTAGCAGTTTTTGCCGTGTGTATTGCTGTGGCCTTTGCTCTGGTGCTGATGTTAAATACCTTTACTATTGCCCTGAGCTTTGTGGCCCTGCTGCTGGCTGCAGTTTATCCTTTTATGAAGCGCTATACCTATTATCCGCAGATCATGCTGGGTATGGCGTTTAGCTGGGCTATCCCTATGAGTTTTGCCGCACAGCTCAATACTATTCCAGCTATTGCCTGGCTGCTCTATTTTGTCACGATTTTGTGGATAGTGGCTTACGACACCATGTATGCCATGGCGGATCGTGAAGATGATCTTAAAATCGGAGTAAAATCCACGGCTATTATTTTTGCAGAAAAGGATCGTTTAATTATTGCCCTGCTGCAAACGGCTTTTTTACTGGGTATGATGCTGGTGGCCTGGTGGTTGAAGGGCGGCATTTATTTTTACCTGGGTATTCTGGCGGCAGCAGGATTTTCTGTTTACCAGCAGTATCTGCTCAGAGAACGTGAAAAAAACGCCTGTTTCCAGGCGTTTTTAAATAATAACTGGGTAGGCATGAGTATTTTTGTGGGCATATTGCTGGATTATTTGCCGGGTTGAGAAAGTCTCTCTACTGCAAAACCAGAAACAAAGCCGAACTGCCCCGGTGAATATTCAGCGCAATGGCCTTATTGCTTTTCTGTTTGCTTAGTTCCTGCAAATCACTGATGCTGTCAATACGGTAGCGGTTAATGGCAATAATCCGGTCATTTTTACGCAGACCGGACTGCCAGGCAGGTGATGCAGGGGTAATGCTTAGTACCTGTACTCCGCTGCCAGTAGTATTATTTCCAAACAGGGCGCCCGCCAGTGACGGGTGCAGCTTTTTACCGTCAAAGCCCAGTGTGCTGGCAGATTTAACGGGCTGAGCACTACTTTGTTCATTGCCGCCGATAATGGCTTTTAATTCTATACTCTTGCTGCCACGCAGGATTTTTAAATGTGCAGCATCGCCGGGACGTTTAAGACCAATATAATTGCGTAAGGTCGTTGAGTTGCCTACGGGTTTATTATTTACAGCAACAATAATATCTCCCGCCTTAACACCGGCCTTACTGGCGGCTGAGCCGGGTATAACCTGGGCGACAATGGCGCCATGAGTTTCCTTTACACCAAAGGCTGAAGCCAGTTCTGGCGTCAGGTCCTGGATCTGAACACCCAGAACACCGCGCTGGATACTACCGTGCTTAATCAACTGATCCATAACAGAACGGGCCATATTGACCGGAATTGCAAAGCCAATACCGATATTGCCCCCGCTTTTGGAAAAAATAGCGGTATTAATACCAATCAGTTCACCATGCAGGTTTACTAACGCGCCTCCTGAGTTTCCTGGGTTGATGGAGGCATCGGTCTGAATAAAGTCCTCGTACCCTTCAATACCCAGGCCGCTGCGTCCCAGGCCGCTGATAATGCCGGAGGTCACTGTTTGTCCAAGTCCAAAAGGATGGCCAATGGCCAGGGCAAAATCACCAACCTGTAGTTTATCGGAATCGGCCAGGCGGATAGCGGTCAGATCACCGGTTTCAATTTTTAACAGAGCAATATCCGTTTGCGGATCGGTACCGATCAGTTCGGCAACTTTTTTGCGACCGTCTTTTAAGGTCACTACAATTTCACTGGCATCATCAATAACATGGTTATTAGTCAGTACATAGCCTTTTTCTGCATCCACAATCACCCCGGATCCCAGTGCATGAGATTGCGGCATCTGGCGATGTTCAGGAATATCAAACTTGAAAAACCGCCGTAAAAACGGATCATTTAAAAAAGCGGGCAACTGACTGTTGCCGGAATAACTGCCCCTGGTAGAAACATTAACCACCGCCGGTGTGATTTTCTCCAGCATTGGTGCCAGAGAAGGCAACTCCTTACCCTGACTGTCATGAGTAGGCAGAGCCAGGCTATTATTAAAGCTGATAACGGTTGTAATACAAACCAGAACCAGAGCAAATAAATATTTTTTTATCATAAAATTTTAACTCAATAAAAATCTGTATATATTAAGAGACAGCGCTGAGCGTTGAGCGCTGAGAAAAAGCCAGAGCAAAAGCAGTTCAATTTTCAGTTAATGCTCAAATAGTTTAAAGTTTTTATTGACATAAGAAAAAGAATTGCCAAATATTTATACGCTCAACGCTGCTCTTTATAGACCCACTCCTATGCTTAAAAGTTCCCTAATCAAACTTTTTTCGAGGATTAAAATCACTGATTTCTGCCATTTTTTTATACAGCTTTTTAAGCTCATTAGTATCGGCCTGAGGTGTCATAATCTGTAACTGTATATATTGATCTCCGGGCTCCTTACCGGGTAGTCCACGCCCTTTTAAGCGCAGTTTTTTCCCGCTCTGAGTATTGGGAGGCAGTTTCATATCCACTTTACCGCCCAGGGTAGGGATAGAAACTTTGGCGCCTAAGGCTGCTTCCCAGGGTGAAATGGGCAGGGTTAAATTAATATCCTTACCGTCCACGGTAAAATATTTATGTTTATTAAACTTTACTTCCAGTAACAGGTCACCATTGCGGTGCTGCCCCTTGCCGCCCTGGCCACCCAGACGAATTTTCTGGCCTTCCTTAATGCCTTTGGGGATTTTTATTTTCAGTTTTTTAGTGCCGCTTTCACCGGGTACCCGCAGATTGATGGTTCGGTTGGCCCCGTGAAAAGCATCTTCGAGATCAACATGGATCACAATATTATTGTCTTTACCGCGGCTTTGAGAATGACTCTGTCTGTGCTGCTTATGCTGGGAAAAAGGATCGTTATTAAACTGACCGCCTCGAGCACCTTTAAACATATTGTCAAAAATATCACTGAAGCTGCCCTGGTTAAAACCACCGAAGTTGCCTTTCCAGCCGCCACCGCCAGCCCCGCCGGGAGGTGGGGTAAAGCCGCCGCCACCAAAAGGATTGCCGTCCGGTGTACCAAAACGATCGTAATTAGCCCGTTTTTTCTTATCTTTTAATACATCGTAGGCTTCGCTGATCTCCTTAAAACGGGTTTCTGCATTGGCTTCCTTGCTGACATCAGGATGATACTTGCGGGCCAGGCGTCGATACTGTTTCTTTATTTCAGCATCTGAACTGTTACGGTTAACACCCAGAATTTTATAATAGTCTTTTTGTGGCATATTTGAGTTTTAGGTTAATTCAGGTTTATGGAGTTGCGAGTCTTTGCGCTATAATATGGGGTCATCAGATTTAATAAAAAGTCCAGGCGGATAATTTTATGCTCTCTCAGGCACAACAGCAATTTATATTTAAACGTACCCTGTTTCAGAAGGTTTCCGGTTATATTGTCTGGAGTCTTGGCTTAACCACTGCGTTGGCCTGGGGACTGATGTTTCTGCTAAAACCTGAGATGGTCAGTCCGCAGGCGGTACTGACCATAATAAAGGCAAAAACCGACAGCGGAATAGATTTAACCCAGTTAACAGATATCGCAGTACTGGCTGTGACCGGCGCTACTGCTATCTCTGCAGTATTTATCAGTATTCTGCTGCTGGTATTTGTTATGCGTTCCTGCAATAAAAAAGAGCAGCAATACCTTGAAATTATTGCTGCTCTGGAAAAATCTCTACAGGATAAATAGTGGTCAGAGTGCTATTTGCAACCTAATACCCGTTCAAGTTCTGCAAAGGTCTGGGCAACTTCGGCCGTTTCAATATAGACACCGAGCATTTTGCTCAGTTGAGAGGTAGAAAATATGCCGCGTATGTAAGGGGTATCTTCATAGCCCTTATCAACAACCAGGGCATGTTGACGGTTCAGTTTTTTCAGGGTCATGGCGATATCACCCACTTTTGCCCGTTCAACAATAGACCAGTCTATAGCATCAAGTTCTGCTGTGCGGGTCATAATATCCCCTACTGTGATTTCAGAGCGTTGTACGCCATTATGCTGTTGAAACAGAATCGGGCGTTCACCCTGTAAATCACTATAAGTGATCAGGCCGGCAAGCTGTTCACTGGGATCGGTAACAAACAGAAGTTTAACTTTGGTTTTTATCATTCTGTCAGTAGCCTCTTCCAGAGAACTGGAAGGCGAGACAGTGATGGCAGCAACGGATTTTAAATCGGTCATGACTTTAATGGCCGGATCTTCCAGTGAGACTTCACCTTTAGGAAAAAAACTCGGTTCACATAAGACAGGTGCAGACTGTAGTGGATTTATTTCGAGTTCCTGATAATTGCAAGGCATAATACATCTCCATTTTGTTCCAGTTATCCTGCTCTCAGAAGCATATTGAATGCTTCTGAGAGCAGGATAACTATTTTATGTTATAGAGCCATTTCTTTAAGCTTCTTTAAAGGCCTGACTTTTACAACCGTTGTGGCTTTCTTGGCTTTAAACATCATCTCTTCACCAGTAAAGGGGTTAATGCCTTTTCTGGCTTTAACTGCCGGCTTCTTGACTGTGACAATTTTCAGCAGGCCGGGCAGCAGAAACTCACCGCAGGCACGCTTTTTAATATGACGTTCAATCAGGGCATCCAGTTCATCCATGACTGCAGCAACATCCTTTTTACTGATCAGGGTGTTGTCTGCAATTTCTGCCAGAATCTGAGACTTGGTCATTCTGTTTTGAATGGCGGTGGTTTTAGCTTTTGGTTTAGCAGGTGTTACTGTTTTTTTGGTAGCCGCTTTCTTTTTTGTTACCGCTTTTTTGCTTGCGACTTTCTTTTTTGCTGTTGTTTTTTTGGCAACGGCTTTTTTAGTTACCGCTTTTTTTTTAACACTTGCCTTTTTAATTGTCCCCTTCCTAACTGCAGTTTTTTTATTCACTGCTTTTTTTTTGGCAGTAGTTTTTTTAACATTTTTCTTTTTAACGGCCATAATAAACTCCGGATCAGTATACGTTGATTTTATGCCTGTTTTTAAAGGCTCAAATAAACTGGATGTCATATCAGTCTATTATGTAAGGATAATCGTAGTTATAAGATATGTATAGTTTTTTTATACAAAAAAATGCAAAATTAAGCAGAAAAACTGTTATATAAGTAGCATTTTATCTAAAACAGGACTGTTTATGTGGATTCAAAAAGAAATACAGCTAAAAAGTTTCTCCAGGGGATTTCATCTGATCACCCGGGATATTGTTCAGCAACTGCCGGAACTGAAACAAATCCGTATTGGTATGATGAATGTTTTTATCAAGCATACTTCGGCTTCCCTGACCATTAATGAAAATGCCGACCCATCTGTCAGACATGATTTTGAAAGTTACTTTAATCGATCTGTTCCGGAAAATGAATCGTATTATCGGCACGTTGATGAAGGTTCAGATGATATGCCGGCCCATTTAAAATCCAGTATTCTGGGTAGTACCTTAAATATACCCATTACAAATGGCCAGCTAAATATGGGCATATGGCAGGGGATTTATTTATGTGAACATCGAAACTATGGGGGTAGTCGGCGACTGGTGGTGACCATTAATGGAGAGGGGTAGGGAAATTTATACAGGGCGTCAATATGGTGCATTGTTTTTTTGATGTGCACGGAAATTGTGCGTTTTTTGAGGTGGTTTATTGTTTTTACAGGAAGGTGAATATTCTAAATAACTGAAAAAAATACAAATGTATCTTTTTGGTGCAAATCTTGCTTGCTTATAGCGACGAAATTTTTATAAAAGGGCTTTTGTATGACTGTTTTTATGACCAGGTTAACACGACACATGGGCTTTGGCCTGTTGCCGCTACTTCTTTTACTGTTTTCAGGCAATGTAATGGCTGAAGACACCATTAATGGTGCAGATACGGCGTGGATTATGATATCCACAGCGCTGGTGTTGTTTATGACTCTGCCCGGGCTGGCCCTGTTTTATGGTGGTCTGGTGCGTACCAAGAATGTACTGTCCATTTTAATGCAGTGTTTTGCCATTACCAGTATTATGTCTATTCTCTGGCTGATAGCAGGTTATTCTCTGGCCTTTAGTGATGGCGGTTCCATGAATGCCTTTATTGGTGGTTTTGACAAGGTTTTATTTGCTGGAGTAATGGAAGACAGTGTTTCCGGTACTATTCCTGAAGGCTTGTTTGCTCTTTTCCAGATGACTTTTGCCATTATTACTCCGGCTCTGATTATTGGTGGTTTTGCTGAGCGGGCCCGCTTTTCAGCCATGATGCTGTTTAGTGCCATCTGGCTGTTTGTAGTTTATATACCGGTTACACACTGGGTCTGGGCTGAAGGCGGCTGGTTGTATGAAATGGGACTGATGGATTTTGCCGGCGGTACAGTAGTCCATATTACCGCTGGTGTCGCTGCTCTGGTTACCGCAATGGTTATCGGCCAGCGCAGGGATTTTGGTGTCCATATGCTGCCACCTCATAACC
>JALUZF010000032.1 GCA_027012135.1 Gammaproteobacteria bacterium | reverse complement strand
CCATAAGGAACACAGGAAACTTAAACACAGCAGGATTTATCAAGGTATTTGCCTTTTTAAACTTCTCATAAGGAGTCATTCCATACATTGCCTTACCACTGCTTGGTCTATAAAAGTTCCATGTATCCTGCCACAACTGTGCCTTATAAAGAAACACATCCTTATTTTTGCATCTTTCGGCATGAATCATAAGAAAATACTCATCATCAGCTCTATGGGAGTTTTCAACAATTGCCATAAGATGTTTTGCTGCTGGTGGTATGGGAGAAAGAGTTACTCCAAGCAAAGACAACATTTCATTGTATTGTCTTAGTTTTTTGGGACTTCCACTGCAAAATTCAGCTCCATTGTCAGTTCTTATATTTATATGGCCTCTTACATTGTGTGTTCTAAGCCAGAGGCAAACAAACACTATGAACATAAAGCCATAAAGTGAGCTTAGTTCATAGGAGTATGCTGTAAATCTTGTCCTTGTGCATACATCTATTATGTTCCATTCATAGATGGGAAGATTGTATCTTTTCATGTGTTCATATACTTCTTTTGGAAGGCTCCTTTTATCAAGTAGGTGTTTTGTATCAAGCTGAAATTCAGTAAATGGAATAAGGGCTTCATAGTCATAGAGGCTTCTATATGTGCCTGATGATGTCCTTTTCTTCTTTCTGCCTATATTGTTTCTTTTAAGTATCACTTTTATTGTGTTTTCTGAGATGCTGATTCCATACTTTCTCTTTATATACATGGATAGCCTTCTGTATCTAAAACCTGTCCTTTTCGCCTCTTTTACAATGAGCTCTTCTAAGTAGTGTTCTGTCTTTCTTGAAATCCTTTTGGGTCTTCTGCTTAGATCGTCTAAGGGACCATTTCTTGCTCTTCTTACTGTGTTTCTGCTTATACCAAGAAGCTTTGCTGTCTTGTTTACATTTCCCCCCTGATTCTCTAATACCTTCCTTACAAATTCCCTTGCCTTTGAGGGTGATATTTTTCTAAGTTCGTGGTATATTGTTTCTGTCATAGGTTGCCCTCCCATCCTGGTAGTGCTTTTATTTTCCTTT
>JALUZF010000031.1 GCA_027012135.1 Gammaproteobacteria bacterium | reverse complement strand
CCACTCAATTTTATCAGGATAATAGGCTTCAAGTATTCGTTTAATTTTCCCTTCTGAAATCTTCTCTTTACAACTCACATCACTCATTGTACTATTGGTTAGTGCATTTAAAATATGCTCTTCAAATACTTTGGTACATGAACTATTATAGCGTCTCCATGAAAGCTGTGCTGTTGTCTTTGGATGTTTGTTACAATGTTCACACTCAAATCTAGGTAGCCTTATATGTATATAACACTCTTTTCCAAAAATAGGCAAATGTCGAATCTCCATCTCTCTATCTAGCCCATGAAATTTTGTTATCTCTTCTCCACACTTATGACATTTTCCTTTGGTTAATGTGCAACTTGCATTGATACGATACACTCCTTTTTTATCTATTTTTACTTCTTCTACTTTTATATCTGATAATCCTAGGTCTATTGAAATTGTACTGTTCATAATTGTTGTCTTATATTGAAAAATTGATTTCTCTGTTATAGCATTTTTTTCTTTTGAATTTTCTTAGTTAATACCTATTTATAGGGGCTTATACGACCACGGAAGATGTTGGAGAGCCAAATTTATTTCAGATAATAATGCTTCTTCACTTTTAAAAAAATAGACTCAAAGGAAGTGCATACCGTTTATGCTCTTCATCACCAAAAGAGAGTATCGTCTCACCTGCATAAAAGACAATACCCACTATCTCTTTTTTTGATTTTTTTTGAAAATCTACAATATGTTTAAATGCCTCTTTTTTTATGCTTTGTGAAGATTTAACCTCTATGGCAAAGATTTTATCTCGCTTCTCTACTATGAAGTCTATCTCTTTTTTATCGTTAGTTCGGTAGTGGTAAAGCTTAGGCTGTATCTGTGAATAGGAGATATGTTTTAAAAGTTCAGCATAGACAAATGTCTCTACGACATCACCTTTGTGGGGTGAATTTTGCAACTCTTGTGCTGAATGAATATCTAACAGATGAGCAAAAAGTCCACTGTCGGTCATAAAGAGTTTGGGTGACTTTATGAAACGTTTAGAGATATTTGAACTATAGGCTTCAACCAAAGAGATTTGG
>JALUZF010000030.1 GCA_027012135.1 Gammaproteobacteria bacterium | reverse complement strand
GGTCAGAAGAGCCAAGACACTTTTATACCAGAGCCTCACTGGTGTCTTTCCGATCGCAGGTTAAACAGATCTCCCCGAATAAGAAAACTGACTTTCACTGCACAACTGCATCATTTACTCTACCCGGTAGATCACCCGGTTTCGTTGTCTTGTGCCAACTCACCTTCAGGCTAAGCCTCATATGATGTTTTTATTCATCAGCTCACAGTTTTGCTCCAGGCGTCCTTCACACCTTTCCTCACGGATCAGCACTTGCCTTTCGCTAGTAGTTAAGGTCATAATATTCCTAAACATTTAGGGTGATGACCGTGATCTTCCTGCAGAGGACTTTCACCTCATCAGTCAATGCCCATGTCGGGCGTACACAAAAAAATTAAACGGACGGCTAAAAGTGGCGCGAATTTTGGCGTTAGAGGAGTAAAATATGAGACTGTTTTTTAAAATTCTTTTTTTATTTATATTTTTTTTAATGACTAATATGCCTGTCATAGCTAATGATATTCTTTCTCAAGAAGCATCAAATAATTTATTAAAATGTTCAGGTGTATTTATTGCTCATCTTTACAAAATAAAATCCAGTGGTGATAAACAGTCAATTGAGAATGCAAAAATAGTCGCTTCAAATACTATTGCAAAATTAGCACGACTTTCGACATGTAAAAACCTGATGAAAGACACCGCAATATTAGATGACTATTTAATAAAAGCCAAACGTGAAGCCTTAAAATATATTGAATTGGATGATCAAACATTTAACAAGAAGATAAATTCTTGTGTAAATATAATAACTAACAGAGAGATAGAGATAGATGCTGAACTCAGAAAAATTAAACTCTGCAATAAAGTGAATACTTAATTTTCTTCTAACCCGCGTATGGGAGCCCAAAAAGGTTATTATTTATTTCTGTAAATGGGTTCTGGCGGCCTGGGCTAGTTCCTGGCTTAGTTTGTTCAGGGCATTGTTCATGGCTATGACCAGCTCTTTATAGGTCTGGCCATTGACGGGTTCGTGGATAATTGAGATATGAGTCTGCAGTGGGTTATCATCTCTGTCAAAGATTATCCAGCGGGATTCCAGGGTGACTTCCTTACCCAGTTCACCATCAAAGCGGCCGATATCAATGGCCATTCTTAAATCCAGTGGGTACTGGCGGTCACTTCTGGGGAGCCAGAAAATTCGATTAGACGCCAGCTCATTGGACATATTAATCACCAGTACCCGGGTAATGGCATCACTAAAGGGTTCTATCCAGCGGTTAAATTCTGATACATTGAGGCTGTATTTAGATGTTCGCGTAACAATTTGCGGACGCTTGATATATTCCGGCAGATGAATAGGGCCGATACCGATAATATCCCCTTTCTCAACCCCCATTAAGGCGTGATTCGCCTCGGTATTTAACTGATAAAAGTCAGTCTTCTGCGAAGTACCACAGCCACTTAGTAACACCACCAGAAAACCCAGAACCCACCACCGACTCAATAACATATTCCAATCCTCATAAGCCTAAAACCTTAAGTCTTTCAACTAATACTTCTTTTTGCCCTGAATAATGGCTTCAGGATGCCGTTCCAGATACTCCGTAAATACTCTGAATGATTTAGCCGCCCTGGATAATTCCTGCAGACTCTGTTCCAGATTATGACGCGCTACACTCTGCTTATCAACAATGGCATTAATATTTTCAAAGGTCTCATCACTTTTCTTAAACGCTTTATCAGCAGACTGAGTCAGCTGGGTTAACTGCTGATTCAAATTGGTGGATAAGCGAGTCAGTTCCAGCAGGGTTTCTGTCAGCTGGGTTTCTGTCGTGTTCAGTAAAACCTCTGCCTGATCCAGACGCTCCCGGCCTGATTCCACCAATGGCGGGATCTGGCTGTTTAAACTGTCCACCAGTCTGCGGCTGCCGGCAATGGCTTCATTTATATTATGCAGAACGCCTCTGGATTTTTCACTGGCAAACATTTTATTGATCTCTGTTACCGTAATCACGAGATTTTCAGTAAGCTCTTTTAAGGGAATGGATTTAAACAGGTTCTGCAGCTTATTTAAATCCGACTCCACGGTTGGTATCTCCAGATAATTTTTATCAATACCTGTGAGTTTTATTTTTATATTCGGATCAATTTCAAATTCTACTAACTGTCGGCCCGATACCAGGTTTTCCAGTGTCAGCCGGGCATAGAGACCCTGCTTGATCATCAGAACCATAAACCCCAGGGCTTCTTCCTTAGTCAGCTCCTTCTCTTCCTTGCCCTGTTTCATTAACTCCAGAACTTCCTGTTTCAGATCAATATAGACAGGCACCAGGCTCTGACGGGTTTTATGATTATGATACAGGCGAATACTGGCTACTGAACCGATATCAACCCCCCTGAATAATACCGGTGATCCGACACTTAAACCTTTTACTGAACCGGGAAATACCGCCATCAGCCGCAAATCATTTTTAAACAGACGGCCAGAACCCAGAACCAGCAAACTGACTACAATCAGGATAATGGCGCCAATTACAAAACCACCCACTGCAACGGGGTTTGCCTTGATACTCATGATTTTTTCCCTCTGCTCAGAAAAGCCCGAACCTGTTCATTTTCACATTCATTTACCAGTTTTTTAGGATCACCATGGGCAATAACAGTTTTTTCTCCATGATCCAGAAAAATACTATTATTGGCAATGGCAAAAATACTTTCCAGTTCATGAGTCACAACCACCATAGTTACTCCCATACTGTCTCTTAACTCCAGCAGCAGATCATCCAGCTGTTTGGAACTGACCGGATCCAGCCCTGCAGACGGTTCATCAAAAAACAGTATGGGCGGATCCATGGCCATGGCACGGGCAATGGATACCCGTTTCTGCATGCCGCCGCTAATCTCTGATGGATAATAATGTTCAAAGCCCTTGAGTCCAACCAGAGCCAGCTTAAGTGCAGCAATTTTGCGGATACGCCGTGGACTGAAATGGGTGGTTTCCACCAGACGCAGGGAGACATTTTCCAGTAAGGTCATGGAACTGAACAGTGCTCCATTCTGAAACATGACCCCGAACTGTGACATCATATTATGACGCATGGCTTCGCCGGACTGCCAGTAGCCCTGATAGGTCTTCTCCACCGTGCGCAGATCGACATTATTATTATGCCGTTCATAAAAATCACAGGAATAATAAACATCCCCGGTATCGGGCCTGTTTAAACCGGTCATAGCCCGCATCAGGGTACTTTTACCGCTGCCGCTATTGCCCATAATAATAAAAATATCATGCTGATTAACGGCAAAATTCAGATCCCTCTGAATGATCTGACCGTCATAACTCATGCCCATATCTTCAACAATTATAACGGCACTGGAATCATCAGTTTTATGAAAAGTCCGGCTCATGGCTTAAATCCCCAGCACACCGAACAGCACCGTCATAATAGCGGCGGAAACAAAAATAATAACCGTGGCTGTTACCACTGCAGAAGTCGTTGATGCGCCTACAGCCTCAGCCGTTTTACCGCAGCTCATACCTTTCTGACAGCCTATAACCGCAACAATAGCCCCAAATACCACGGACATAGTAATACCTACAAACAGGTCATTAAGCGTAACTGCTTTCATAACCACATCAAGATACTGTTCCAGGGTAATATTCAATACTGCAAACGCCACCAGAGCACCGCCAAAAACTCCCATAAATATGGCATAAACCGATAATAGAGGCATCATTAACATCATGCCGATCATTCTTGGAAGCACCAGAAATTCAATGGGTGACAGCCCCATGCTCTTCAGGGCATCAATTTCCTCATTAACCTTCATGGTTCCTAATTGTGCCGCAAAGGCAGCACCGGAGCGCCCGGCCATAATAATAGCCGTAATAATAGCCGCTATTTCACGGGTCATGGCCACACCGACCATATCCCCGATATAGATTTCGGCACCGAATTTCTCCAGCTGCATGGCCCCGATATAGCCCAGAATAGCCCCAACCAGAAAATTAAGCAGACTGACAATAGGCAAAGCCTCCGCACCGGTCTGCTGCATAACCAGCCAGGTATCTGAAGAGCGATAAACAGCCCTGCCGCGCAGCATATTCATAGAAGCATGAAAAACATTACGCAGAAAGGCAATCACCTCGCCAACTTCAGCCACCGCATTAATGGCGTTACTGCCCACCGTAAACAGGAAGGTACTGCGTTTACCGGTGTATTTTCTGGAATCCCGGGCTTCAACATTCAGGGCCAGCTTAAGCAGCCTGATCATTTCATCGGGCATCAGGGCGGTATCAATGCTTACATCATGCTTTTTACATAAGTCATTAAGGGACACAATACTGGTTAACAGGGCTGAATTCCAGGCCGTAACCTGCGTCATATCCACCTGCACAATATCAATTTCCTGGTGGGCACAGAGCGTATTCTGAAGTTCAGCATCAATATCATCAGGAAACTGTATATCACAGGTCCAGTCGCCTGACAGCTGCAGCAATAATACCGAGCCTTTCAGCTGGGATAAATACTGCGGTTTAAGTTTAGTACTGACGGCCTGACTCATAAATTCAACAGATAATTAGCTCAGAGATTATTGTAGCTGTAAAACTTTAGTATATATGACAGACTGAAAACATACTATAAGGATTTATTGATGCACACTGTAAATTTCAAATGATACAACCGCCCGTCAATATTCTCCCATCCCAAAGTTTTAAAACCGACATTACCGGTCTGACCGGGAAAATTTTCAGGTGGATCAGCCGTATCAGGCTTATCGGCCAGATACAACATGGCTCGAACAGGAAAATTTTTGGGTATCTGCAAATCAACATCAAGATTACCCTTAGACGTTGTAACGCTAAAGTAAGTATCTTCAATCGTATTAAACGTCTGTTTAAGTTTCGTGTCTATACCGTCAATGCGGATGTCTGTCCCGAGTTTCGGACTGTAAACAGACATATGCCCGGATTGATCAGGATTCCAGTCCATGGTGGTAATGGTTTCAAGGTTGCTGAAGAAAAAAGAAATTTTAAAAGGAATATCAATGATGGTATCCATAATAAAGCCATCCTGAGTCATTATATAATCAATAAGCAGTGCCGGCGTTTTCAGTTTCCAGAATACCTTAATACGGTTTTCAGTCCGCCGTATCACTCTTAATGGACCCTGTTTAACAGCTGTCAGAACCGAAGAATAATCATCCTGGGTACGTCGAAATTTCAGGCCCAAAAAGCGACCCTTATGACGTATTTTCATCATATCGCTTAAATCATCCGACCATTGTCCATTATCAAGTTTCCAGTGAAATTCATCAACCAGAAAGGGGTTAAGCTCAGAAAAACCAATTTTAAAATTATCAGTAGAAACCACATCATCTGTTTTATTGTAATTTAGATATTTCTTTTTTACGACAGGCTCTGATGGTTTACTGGAATCTATATTAATATAAATAAATTCAGGCTTATCTAACGACTCTGATAACACTTTAATCTCTACTAGCTTATACTTTTTTAGCAGTGTTTCATGATTATTTTCAAGTTTATTACCCAGATCTTCTGTTCTTATAACCAGCTCATCTCGTTCTGATAGCAGTGCATTATTATCTCCTGCCGGCTGAAGCACAAAGCGCGCCTGCTCATCTTTCTGATCAATTTGAAAGACAATAGGCTGCAGTGAAGCTTGCATTGCCTCCGACTGTTCTGAAAAATGGTAAAAAGCAAGTTGCCTGAGTGGCCGACCAATTAAATAAGGCAATTGCGATGCAGAGAAAACCGTTAGAGTATTATTTTTCTGACAAACTGGTGCCAGCTTAATGGTATAGGATTTTATAATTTCAGCGTATACTGATTGTGCCAAAAACAGTATAAGAACCAATGCTATGCTGTAGAAAAAACATCCTCGTCTTACTCGACTCTGACATCCCCCTTTTTCAAAGGGGGATGTCAGGACAGAAACATACCAAAGAAAGTGCATTAACTTACAACTCATGCTTTTGCCTGCCCTTTCTTTTTTAACCAGAGCAGATAAAGCCCGGCCAGAATAAACAAAGCATACAGAGGATAATTCCCATAGTAAACATAAGGCGTTATACCCTGCCTGGGCTGAATTTCACCGCTGACCACAGTAGACTTAAACTGAGGGCCGCTTGCTTTAAGCTGTCCCCTGTTATCCACCAGTGCCGTTATACCACTGGTGGTACTGCGGATCAGATCACGGCTGGTTTCAAGGGCTCGCATACGGGCCATTTCCAGATGCTGTGGCGGCGCAAACGAGTCCCCATACCAGCCGTTATTAGACAGATTAATCATAAAATATGCCTGCGGAATATTCTTAATAACAGCCGAAGAAAATACATCTTCGTAGCAAATGGTCGCCACTACCGGATAACCCTTAATAGTCAGGAGAGGCTGCTGCTGGCTGCCGGCACTGAAACCTGACATAGGCATATTAAAAAAATGCATCAGTCCACGCAGTACACTGGCCAGAGGAACATATTCACCAAAGGGTACCAGGTGGGTTTTATAATAAAAGCCCTGCTTTCCTCCCAGATTAGTTACCGCATTATAATACTGCTGAGTCCGGGCATTATAAACGGGTAGTCCCGCCACCAGCTCACTGTCTGTTTTTTTTGCCTGTCGGCTCAGCTGATAATAAAAGTCATGTTCCTGATTATGATAAAAAGAGGGAATAGCATTTTCCGGCCAGACAATAATATCGTGCTTTGTCCACAGAGGTTTACTGAGTGAAATATAGTGTGCTTTGGTTTTTTCCAGTTGTGCCCGGCTCCATTTAACCGCCTGATTAACATTGCCCTGCACCATGGCAACCTTTAAAACCTGCCCCTGAGGATGACTCCACTGCATAGTAGCCAGCCATGCCCCGCCTGTAAAGATAATAACAGCTATAATAATACTGACTAAGGGACGAATTCGGGCCAGTGACAGAGCCGATAAAAATACCACCAGAAATGACAGGCCGTAAATACCGACAAGCGGAGCATAACCGGCCAGCAGGGTCTGTATCATGGGATAGCCGTTTAACAGCCAGGGAAATCCCGTAAAAAACCAGGTTCTGACCCACTCCATAAAAACCCAGATCAGCGGTATATAAAACAATACCAGCAGTGGTTGCGGCATACGCAGGGTATTTTTAAGTTTTACTATTAAGTAGCCGGTCAGAGCATAAAACAGGGCCAGAAAAGCAATAAAAAGACCGGTAAATAAGGCTGCCAGCGACCAGTGTGCTCCGCCGAAATCATGAATGGCCACATACAGCCAGGATACCCCGACGGCAAACAGCCCAATGCCAAATAACCAGCCTTTATAAAAACCCTGAGGGGTTGTCCGGGTATTAAGTAATTGCCATAAAAACAGCGCCAGTGGAAAAAATATCAGGTAGGAAAAAACCGGGTGAATGGTATTAAACGGTGCAAAGGATAAGGGTATCAAAGCTCCACAGATTAAGGGCAATAGCCTGGACCAGGGACTATCGATTTTTTTTAATAGTCCCGGTAGTAGATACTCCAGCACACTGTAGGGATTATTATTAACAGCCCCATGATTTTTTGAATCCGCCATTTAATCTGCAGAGCTATTACTGGTGCTATTTGCTGTATCTGCATTCCGCTCATGGCTGTTATCCCGCTCATGGCTGTTATTCTGCTTTTGTTTGCGAATGATCCGTAAACTGTGAATACGCCGGTCATCCGCACGAATCACCTTAAACAGGAAATCGTCGATTTCAATTTCTTCACCGCGGGAGGGCATATAACCAAAAGCATTCATCACTATACCGCCAATAGTATCAAACTTGTCTGACTTAAATGAGGATTTAAAAAAGCGGTTAAATTCATCCAGCTCGGTTAAAGCCTGTACAGTATAGACCCCCTTGCCATGAGCGGTAATGGTACTGTCTTCTTCAATATCGTGTTCGTCTTCAATTTCACCGACAATTTCTTCCAGTACATCTTCAATCGTCACCAGTCCCGCTACACCGCCGTACTCATCAACCACCACTGCCATGTGATTACGATTGGAGCGAAAATCCCGCAGCAGAACATTAAGACGTTTACTTTCCGGGATAAAAACCGCAGGACGCATATATTCACGCAGATCCAGTGCCGCATGATCTTCTCTGGCAAAGAAATTAAGCATATCCTTGGCCAGAATAATCCCCTCGATATTATCACGGGTTTCACCAATCACAGGAAAACGAGAGTGGGCTGACTCAATAATACAGGAAAGAATCTCTTCAGCATCGGCGTTACGTTCAATAACTGTCATCTGGGAACGGGGCACCATCACCTCCCGCACCTGCATATCCGTTACTTCCATAACCCCTTCGATCATGGACAGTGTTTCACTGCTGATAACACCACGGTGCTGGGCCGAACGCAGTATTTCTATCAGTTCGGATTTTTCAGTTATATCACCCACCAGCGCCTGGCCGATGCGTTTTAGCAGACCCCGGCTTCCACCAGTTAAAGCGGAAGCCGGGTTGGATCGATCGTCGTTCATTTAGTTAACCAGATTGAATCGGACTGGTAATTTTACAATAGCCATAGATAACTTGCAAAATTGCTGATAATGGACAAAAAGTTTTATTCAGCAGAAAAATAAATATCCCCATACATCAAATAACCATTTAGGATAGTTCAGAACAAAGCAGTATAAGGTTTGGCTGAACATTTATTATAGTTTAAATACTTTAAACTGCTGATTAAGCAGTTCTGACATTTCAATCATATTTTTTGACTCATTATTATTATTATGAGCCAGTTCCAGAATTTTTTCCGATAAACTACTGATGGTTTCCACACTGCTATTTGCCTGCATTGTCATTTCAAACTGACTGGCAGCGGCACTGGATATTTCATCATTAACCAATGAGATCTGAGCCACAGCTTCATTAATAACAGCCAGAGATTTTTCTGATTGTTCAACTTCTTCCACGGCCTGAGATGCCTGGCTGGTACCTTTATTGATTTTGTTTACAGAATCGCCAACCCCCTGCTGTAGTGCTTCAACCAGAGTATTAATTTCTACTGTGGCTTCCTGTGTTCTGCCTGCCAGAGTTCTGACTTCATCTGCCACCACAGCAAAGCCTCTGCCCTGTTCGCCCGCCCTGGCCGCCTCAATAGCTGCATTTAAGGCCAGCAAATTAGTCTGCTCGGCAATTCCACTGATGGTATTCATAATCGCACTGATATCCTGACTTTTTTCATCCAGTTCAGCAATAATTCTGGCCGAATCCTGAATATCCTTTTCCAGTTCAAGTATTGAGTTTCTGACCTTAACCACAATATCCTTACCCTGCTTTGACTCTGTTGTGGTATTCTGAACAGCCTCAATAGCCTTTTTGATATTTGCCACTACTAACTGGGTAATTTCTGACATTTTCGTCATAAAATCATGTAGCTGCTGACTGGCATCATGCTGTGATTTAATCATAGCCACAGTTTCATCACTGGATGCAGACAAAGACCGGGCGTTATTATTGGTTTTATCAGACACTTCAAATATCTTGCCCAGAATAGTTTGTAAACGAGCCTGCATAATTTTGCAGTTAAGCTGCAGTACACCAATTTCATCCCGGGTTTCAACTTTCAGGCTCTGAGTTAAGTCCCCATTAGTGATCTTGCGCAATGAATCAGATACTTTGTTCAGGGACTGAAAAATGGTTTTATTTACCAGTATGGCACTGATAAATAATATCACCGGGGATAATAAGGCCAGCCCAACCATAACCCGGCTGCTGACCATTTCCAAAGACCAGAGCACATCCCCCAGAATCGGCAATATCGCTGCCAGAAACAGGGCAGAAAATAAACGGGTTCGCAAGCTGATATCAGAAAGTGTAAATTTTTTAGGTAATTGAGTCAGCTCTTTGCTGTTCAGTTTCCTGTATAGCTGTTCTGCATCTTCAATCTGTTTTTTAGTCGGTTTACTGCGAACAGACTGATAACCAACCAGTTGTCCGCCATCATAAATCGGACTAACAAAGGCCTCTACCCAATAATAATCCCCGTTTTTACAACGATTTTTTACCATACCGGTCCAGGTTTCTCCCTGCTTAATGCGGTCCCAGAGATCTTCAAAGGCAGCAGACGGCATATCCGGATGGCGGACAATATTGTGACTTTGGCCAATCAGTTCGTCTTCAGTAAAACCACTGATTGTTACAAAAGTATTGTTGATATAGGTGATCTGACCTTTCAGATCAGTCATTGAAATAATAACATCAGAATCCTTTAACACAATTTCATTTTTTGTTACAGGTAAATTCTTTTTCATGTCAAGGCCTTATCAATTTTATCAGGTGAATAAAAAACTCATTTTAATTATCGGCAAGTTTAGCAAAAACTTGACAATTATCATTAAAATGATGTTTACAGAAAATAAAAAAGATTAAAAATAGGGATTGGAGAATTGTAGCTGCTGCAGTATCCTAACTTCCAGAGCTTCCATTTGCTCCGCATCGCTGTCCTCAATATGGTCATAGCCTTTAAGGTGAAGCACACCATGCACCACCATATGCGCCCAGTGTTCTATAATAGTTTTAGCCTGCTGCTGTGCTTCTGCCACAACAATATCATGACAGATAATTAGATCACCTAATAAGGGCAGCTGAACTTCTTCAGGCACATCAAATTCAAAACCTTCATAGGGAAAGGACAGTACATTAGTAGGTTTGTCTTTATGACGCCAGGTTTTATTTAAAGCCTGAATTTCATCCTGATCTACAATTCGTATAGTCAGTTCACATTCAGTATCCGTCACCATATCCGGGTTCTCTATTAACAGCGTAGTTTTAACCCAATGCTCGATATTTTCACTGGCAGGGATGGTATCCGAGTCGATAACTTTCTGTACATCGAGAAACAGTTTTATATCGGCAGAATCGGACATTATTTTTTTCGACCAGTAGCTTTAGAGGAAGCCTGGCGTTTAGCAGTTTGTGATTCGCTTTTTTCATAGGCATCGACAATGCGCTGCACCAGTTGATGACGAACCACGTCTTTAGAATTAAACAGGGTAAAGCTGATCCCTTTAACTTTTGAGAGCACCTTT
The DNA here is from genome assembly GCA_027012135.1 of Gammaproteobacteria bacterium. Classification (GTDB taxonomy): domain Bacteria; phylum Pseudomonadota; class Gammaproteobacteria; order GRL18; family GRL18; genus JANELJ01. The sequence continues at coordinate 3,005 of JALUZF010000030.1, read as the reverse complement.
TGAGCATGTTTCAGACCGGACTCTCTGCCGCCGGGCAGATCAATCTGGGTAATATCCCCCGTAACAATGGCGGTAGAACCAAAGCCAATTCGGGTTAAAAACATTTTCATCTGTTCGCGGGTGGTATTCTGAGCTTCATCAAGAATAATATAGGATTCATTCAGAGTACGACCGCGCATAAAGGCCAGGGGAGCGACCTCAATAACATTACGCTCTATATATTTACTGACTTTTTCAAAACCCAGCATTTCATACAGCGCATCGTATAAAGGGCGTAAATAAGGATCAATTTTCTGCGATAGATCACCGGGCAGAAACCCCAGGCTTTCCCCGGCCTCTACCGCCGGACGGGTCAGAATAATCCGCCGAACCTGATCCCGTTCCAGTGCCTGTACCGCACAGGCTACCGCCAGGAAAGTTTTACCGGTACCGGCCGGGCCGATACCGAAATTAATATCATGGGAAAACACCCGGGTCAGATAGTCATGCTGGTTTTTACCCCGGGGTTTAATTAAACTGCGCCCGGCCAGAACTGCCACTTCACCTTCCAGGCTGGTATCAGTTTGAATATCCTCTTTTAACTGTTCTTCAATGCCTGATTTCTGTAAAAACAGGTGTATCTGCTGAGGGTCAAGAATCGTATGAGCACTTTCTTCATACAGTTGCTCCAGAACCGATATAGCCGCATCCCGGTCATCCGGCTTGCCTGTCACCTTAAACTGATTCCCGCGATTAGCAATCTGCACCGCCAGCCGCCGTTCAATTAAACGCAAATGTTCATCTAACTGGCCGCATAAATTAACCAGCCGGGTGTTATCGACGGGTTCAAGGATGAGTTGCATTGAGGTTGGTTGGGTCAAGTATGGGCCTTTTTATAATAAGCGTTGAGCGTTGAGCGCTATAACAATTCCCCCCTAAGGGAATTGTTATACGCCTCCGTTATCTTCACAGGAATAATCTTTCCAATCAAATCCTGTCCCTGTGGGTCAAAATTAACGACCCGGTTGTTTTCGGTTCGGCCGGCCAGTTCTTCGGTGTTCTTTCTGGATACACCGTGAACCAGGATGTTCTGGGTAGTGCCGACCATTTCTCTGGAATATTCCTGGGCAAATTTATTGATGCAGGCCTGTAATTCGGCCAGGCGCTGTTTTTTTACTTCCATGGGCACATCATCGGGTAAGGATGAGGCTGGTGTACCGGGTCTGGGGCTGTAGATAAAGCTGAAACTTTGATCAAAACGAATATCTTTAATTAACTGCATGGTAGCCTGAAAATCCGCATCGGTTTCTCCGGGGAACCCCACAATAAAATCGGAAGACAGGTAGATATCAGGGCGGGCTTCTCTTATACGGCGGATCTTGCTTTTGTATTCCAGAGCCGAATGCCCGCGCTTCATCATGCTTAATATTCTGTCTGAACCGCTTTGTACCGGCAGGTGTAAAAAGCTGACCAGTTCAGGGACTTCTTTATAGACTTCGACCAGACTGTCTGAAAACTCATTGGGGTGTGATGTGGTATACCGGATACGTTTAATGCCTTCTATCTGGGCGATGTAGTGTATTAATAAAGCCAGATCAGCAATATCACCGTCATGAGTTTCACCCCGATAGGCATTGACATTCTGCCCCAGTAGATTGACCTCGACCACACCCTGCTCAGCCAGTGAGGCAACCTCGGCAATAATATCATCCAGCGGCCGGGATATTTCCTCGCCACGGGTATAGGGGACTACACAGAAGGTACAGTATTTACTGCAGCCTTCCATAATGGACACAAAAGCACTGGGGCCTTCTGCACGCGGTTCAGGCAGATTATCAAATTTTTCAATTTCCGGGAATGACACATCAATAACCGGCTGATGAATAGTAGATACTTCATCAAGCATTTGCGGCAGACGATGCAGGGTCTGAGGACCAAACACCATATCCACATAAGGTGCTCTCTGACGGATCAAATCGCCTTCCTGGCTGGCTACACAGCCGCCGACCCCAATAACAATATCAGGGTTTAATTCTTTTAACTGACGGAAACGTCCTAACAGGGAAAATACCTTTTCCTGGGCTTTTTCCCGAATAGAACAGGTATTAAGTAATAAAATATCGGCTTTCTGAGGCTCATCCACCTGCTCAACACCATGAGATTCCTTAAGTACATCAGCCATTTTTGCCGAGTCATACTCGTTCATCTGACAACCAAAGGTTTGAATATATAACTTACCGGGCATTGGGGGATATCCTCATAAAACAAAGGCGAAAGCTGGTAACCAGGAAAGTCTTTCGCTAAGAGGCGGAAAAGTAACATATTTTCAGTATTTTTTCTACTGAATGTACCGTTTGAGAAGTTAATAATGTGTTTCCACGCAGAAGCGTGGAAACGAGAGGATATTAAAAGACAGCTTAAAAGTTATGATTAAAAATCATAACCACGTTCGTCATGGGACACCAGATCCAGACCTTCGGTTTCCTCATCACGTGCAACACGCAAGCTGACAAACATATCGACCACTTTAAGAATGATATAGGTCATCACTGCAGTATAAACCAGAGTTGCACCAATACCGGTTAACTGCACCATAAGTTGTGAAGTCATATTCATACCTTCCGCATACCCCTGCCCGGAAAACACGCCCAGGCTGGAAGAAGCAAAAATACCGGCCATAAAAGTACCGATAATACCGCCGACACCGTGTACCGGAAAAACGTCCAGAGAATCATCGAGCTTCAAGGTCACTTTTATAAACTGGGTTGCACTATAACAGACCACTCCGGCAGTTAAACCAATAACCAGGGCACCGGCAGGACCAACAAAACCGGAAGCCGGGGTAATAGTGCCCAGGCCGGCAACCATACCAGTAACAATACCCAGTACAGAAGGTTTGCCATGACGCAGCCATTCAATAGCTGCCCAGATACCCGCACCGGCAGCGGCTGATATATGTGTCACCAGCATAGCCATAGCGGCATTTCCATCAGCCGCCAGGGCACTGCCGCCATTAAAACCAAACC
>JALUZF010000029.1 GCA_027012135.1 Gammaproteobacteria bacterium | reverse complement strand
CACGGTCGTGCGAGTTCGAATCTCGCCTTCGGCACCATCTTTAACAGAGCCCTGAATCGCAGTAATACTGCGGTTCAGGGCTTTTTTGCTTTTATGGCTCGGATGAGCTATAGTTGCCACAGATGAGCACCGAATTGCTCAAATCGCAGAAAATTGCGACTAAAATTGCGACTAAAAATTTTCGGAAGACACGCTATTGTTTTCAGAGTGTGGAGGAAGTCGTGGCAACAATTACAAAAAGGAAACGAAAAAAAGGCATTGTTTACTGTGCAGAAATTCGGGTCAAAGGGCATCCAAGCTTATCTCAAACCTTTGACCGAAAGTCGGAAGCCTACCGGTGGGCTGAAGAGACAGAGGCTGCCCTGCGGACCGATGGCTACATCGGCAATGCTCCCCCAAAGGACATGCTGTTTGATGATGCCCTGGAAAAATACCTGGCAGAGGTTTCAAGCAAAAAGGCAAAGTCGACTCACCGGCGCGAACTCTACCAGTCACGGTCGCTTCATTATTTTTTCGGTAAAACCTTGAAGGAGATTACTCCAGCTCTGGCCGCCAAATTTCGTGACACGCGGCTGGGGAAAGTGCAACCGGCCACGGTGATCAAGGATCTCAACCTGCTCTCTCACATTTATACCACCGCTCTTCGTGAATGGGATATTGAGGCGACCAACCCCGTGGCCATTATCCGTAAACCGAAAACGCCTCAGGGCCGCCTGCGTTTTCTGACCGATGCCGAGATCAAGAGCCTCTTGAAGGAAAGCAAAAAAGGACATCGGCCCAACCTCTACCATTTTATCGTGCTGCAGCTCCACACCGGCATGCGTCCGAGCGAAGGAGCAGGACTCACTTGGGGACAGGTGGATTTTGATGGCAGGATCATTGATCTGCAGCAGACCAAGACGGATCCGCGTCGGGTTCCGTTGACCGTATCGGCTCTTGAAATACTCTCCGAACTTGTCCCGAAGAAAGGATGCAAATGCCAAGATTACGTTTTTTTGCCCCGCAATCCAAAGATGACCTATCGACGGCGGCCGAACCAATTTTTCCGGGAAAGTTGTGAAGCGGCAGTGAAA
>JALUZF010000028.1 GCA_027012135.1 Gammaproteobacteria bacterium | reverse complement strand
TGAATGCCTTGCCAGTCCAGTATAAATGTACTTCTGATTAACTGCAGTAAATCTCTGCTTATCATTAATGAATACCCCTTTGTTCTGTAAAGCCAGCAGATGATATAGATCAAGTATATTCAAGTATTTTACCACTTTCTAATTATATTATTTGACAAACCATAAAACATAAATGTAACATTAATGATAATCATTCTTATTTAGATTTAATATAAAATTAATTTATAAAAAGGAGTTCTGTTTTATGGCTTTGTTTTCTTTTGACACTTTTTTTTCAAAAGCCCCTTTGCTTTTAGGTGCCTCTTTGTTGCTGTCCAGTTTATCAGCACAAGCTGTAGAATACCCCATTGGCGTCCCCGAACAGCGTAACGGCATGGAAATCGCTGCCGTTTACCTACAGCCTGTGCGCATGGAACCGGAAGGCATGATGACCCCTTCGGAAAAGTCCGATGTTCACCTGGAAGCCGATATTCGCGCACTGGACATCAATTCCAATGGTTTTGCCGAAGGTGACTGGATACCTTATCTGCATGTTAAATACGAAGTCCGTAAAAAAGGTTCTGATAAAGTCATCAAGGGCGATTTTATGCCCATGGTCGCCAATGACGGTCCTCATTATGGTGATAATGTTAAACTGATGGGGCCGGGTAAATACACCGTTAAATATACCATCTACCCGCCTAATTCTCCTGAAAACCCATCCGGTAAACACTTTGGCCGACATACTGACCGCCTCACTGGTGTCCGCCCCTGGTTCAAGCCCTTTGATGTGGAATATGAATTTATTTTTGCCGGTATTGGCAAACGCGGAGGTTACTAAACCATGCTGAAACTCAATACACTCTCTCTTGCAGTAATCACCGGCCTGAGTATCAGCAGTTTCAGTATGCCCGTTACCGCCAGCAACCTCGATGCGCAGATTTTAAAACGCCTGGAGCAGATGGAAAAACGGCTTAAGGCTCTGGAGACGGAAAATGCCCAGCTTAAAAAAGCCCTGAACGAACCTTATATTAGTGCCAGTGAACCTGAACTAACTGCTCGACTTAAAGCAGTAGAATCACAATCCAACAGCTATAGGAAAATGGCTGAGATAGCCAAATCACTTGAAGGTATTGAAGTTTCCGGAGGCTTAACCATGGTTGGTCAGCATTTATCCGGCAAACCCCAGGATTACGATAAAAACGATTCCGAGCTTAATTATCGAGGCGACCTGGAAATAACTGTACCTGTTGGCAATATAGGTACATCTAAAGGCAAACTATTTACCCATTTAAGAGTCGGTCAGGGTCTTGGAATCGAGAATGCACCTTATGATGACGGCAGCGGCGGAGCTTTTTCCTCCTTTAACAGTACCAGTTTTCAGCGGCCAGGATCCAATAAATCCGACAGTACTATTTTGCTGGCTCAATTATGGTATCAATTAGATATACCTTTACCATTAGGTGGTAATTCCGATTATTCAAGAGAACACCTGGAAATGACCATCGGTAAAATGGATCCCTTTATGTTCTTTGACCAGAATGCCATTGCCGATGATGAAACCCGAGGCTTTATGAACCAGTCCTTTGTACATAATCCTCTGCTGGATGCCGGTGGAGACATCGGCACTGATGAATTTGGCTTTACCCCCGGTTTCCGTATGGCCTGGGTTAATGAAGCTCAAAAACCTTTACAGTATGGTCTTTCTTTTGGTGCATTCGGAGCTGGAAAAGGTGCTGAATTTAATGATAGCTTCTCTGATCCGTTTTATATTATTCAGAGTGAAACGCAACAAAGATTTTTTTCTGGTCTGGAAGGTAATTACAGAATTTACTACTGGAAAAACTATTCCGGCCAGGACTTTAATAAACCTGACAAAGATTACAGCACCCATGCTGGCTTTGGTTTAAGTATTGATCAGAAGGTACATGACTACACTACTCTATTTGCCCGTTACGGCCAGCAGACTCAGGGTGACGTGTCCTTTGATCAGACCCTGACCTTTGGTGCCGAATTTGGCGGCAGTTACTGGAGTCGCGGTGGCGATGCCATTGGTGTAGCCCTGGGCTTTCTGTCTCTGAGTGATGAATACAGGGATGCCAACCCTGCAATGGATGATGGAGCTGAACAGATTGCAGAACTTTATTACCGTTACCGGATTAATGAGCAGATCTATCTGTCACCCAATGTACAGCATATTCGCAATCCTGCCGGTGATAAAGATGCATCCTCTTTAACTGCTTATGGATTAAGAGCACAGTTAGATTATTAATACTAATCCAGACTTTATTTGGAGTTATTTATGAAACAATTTTTAATGCTGTTTATAAGCGCTTTTCTGTTTCTGAGCAGTACGGCTCAGGCTGAACTGCCCGCCTATAAACTGACTGTCAAAAACGGTTACTTTGAACCGGAAGTCATTGAAGTACCCGCTAAAACCCGCTTTAAAATCGTCATTACCAATCTTGGTCCAGGCCCGGAAGAATTTGAAAGCAAACAATTACGCAAGGAAACCGTACTGGCTGAAGGTGTTAGCCGTTCTATTGTATTTGCACCTTTAAAACCTGGACGGTATCGTTTTTTTGGCGAGTTTCATCCTGAAACAGCGGAAGGTTATATTGTTGTTAAATAGAGAGAAAAATTATGGGTAGTACTATTTTTATTGTCTGGCGAGAAAGTATTGAAGCCATGCTGGTGATTGGTATTTTATACACCTGGCTTAAAACACAAACCCGTTCCGGCTCTGTGGATGCCGTAATGGGTTTACGTTATTTATGGGGCGGCGTACTGGGCGGTATCGGACTGGCGTTAGTACTGGCCTTTATTATGCTTAAAGTACAGAGTGAGCTGGCTGCCGAGGCACTGGATTATTTTCAGATTGCTATTGTCCTTATTGCCTCTGCCTTAATTACCCAGATGGTGATCTGGATGCGCCGTAACGGCCGCACACTTAAGGCAGAACTGGAAAACGGCCTGCAGCAGGCCAGAGAAAATTCCAACTGGTGGGGTATGGCCACTCTGGCCGCCATAGCCGTGGGCCGGGAAGGCGCTGAAACCGTCATTTTTGTTTATGGTAACGGTCTGGCACAGAACTCCGCATTCATGCCTTTCAGCCTGGCGGTTATCGGTGGTTTTGTGCTGGCTTTTATTACTTTCTGGATCCTGCAAAAAGGTACCCGCTGGTTTTCCTGGCAATTATTTTTCCGCATCAGTGAAATCTTATTACTGCTGTTAGCCGCAGCGTTACTCGTGGATGGTATAGAGCGCATGATTGGTCTTGACTGGATACCGGCCATTATTGACCCGGTCTGGGACAGCAGCTTTATACTCGATGACAGCTCCACTATCGGCTCTCTGATTTCTGCTTTTACCGGTTACCGCTCTTATCCCGCGCTGAGCATGTTGCTGGCCTATGGTCTTTACTGGCTGGCGGTATTCTGGTTATTAAAGCGGGCCAGTGTAAAGCCGGCGGCCAGTGCCTGAACTTTTCATATGAATTAAAACAGAATTATTGCATCCAGACAAGAGTTACCAAAGTATTATGAATGTCTCCATCATAGCCATTAAACAAATGCCACTAAAAAAACCATTTTTGCAAAAACTGGGCGATTTTATGCAGCAGCACCGAAGAATGATCCTTGGTCTGCAATGGTTTATTGTGTTGTTTTACTTTACCCTGCTGATCTGGCCGGCCATGCTGCCGCTGCCTAAAGATTATGTGCATTTTTATGAAAATTTAATTCTCTTTGCACAGTTTATTTTCTGGGGGATCTGGTGGCCCTTTGTTATGCTTAGTATGGTACTCATGGGCAGGGTATGGTGCGGGGTATTCTGTCCGGAAGGAGCATTAAGTGAATGGACCAGCCGCTTTGGACTGGGCCATGCCATTCCCCGCTGGATGCGCTGGGGCGGCTGGCCCTTTGTGGCATTTGTGCTCACCACCATTTATGGTCAGCTTATTTCGGTGTATGAATACCCCAAAGCCGCTCTGTTAATCCTGGGTGGTTCCACTGTGGTTGCCATGCTGGTGGGTTTTATTTATGGCAAAGGCAAACGGGTCTGGTGCCGCCATCTGTGCCCAGCCAATGGCGTATTTTCCCTCCTGTCCCGTCTGGCTCCCATCCATTTTAAAGTGGATAGCGAAGCCTGGGATCTGGCACCGCAGCGCACCCCTGCAGTGGACTGCGCCCCACTGGTCAGTGTCCGCAGTATGACCGGTAATAGTGACTGCCATATGTGCGGACGCTGCAGCAGCCATCGTCAGGCTGTTGCCCTGAGCAGCCGCTCACCGGCTCAGGAAATTCTTAATATTGAACCGGCTAAAGCCAGTTACTGGGATATCTTATTACTGGCACTGGGCATGCTGGGCGTGGCAACCGGCGCTTTTCAATGGTCAGCATCACCCTGGTTTGTACAGTTAAAACAAAATATTGCCGAATGGCTGATTGAGCGAGACAGTTTCTGGCTGCTTAATGATAATGCTCCCTGGTGGTTATTAACCCATTATCCCGACACTAATGATGTGTTCAGCTATCTGGATGGGGTCAGCATTTTACTTTATATCGGCGCAACCACTGCCGTGATTGGCGGCAGTATTCTGGCCGGTTTATGGCTGGCAGGACGCATTATTAAATCCGAAACCATAATCCCATGGCATCTGGGCTATAGTCTGACCCCTCTGGCCGGTAGCAGTGTTTTTATGGGCCTGACAGCACTGACCATCAGTATGTTAAAAGCCGAGCATATTGCCCTGGACTGGGTTGAACCCATGCGGATCAGTTTAATGATTCTTGGTTATGGCTGGATGGCTTATTTATTATGGCGGAAAACCGCACAGATTAATAAGCCGCAATGGCTGCAGAGATTATCTGCCTGGGTAATTATAATAGTGGGAACAATACCGGTAGGATTAAGCTGGTATATTATGTTTTATATCTGGTAAGAATATAATGCAGGGGAGGTTAAAATACTCCCCTGCCGGACAACACTCTGCTTTAGAATTTTAGTGCCGCATTAATATAATAATAACGACCTGGCTCATTAAGCAGCATAACGTCACCACCACCTGAAGTCAGCAATGTCAGATCCTTATAGGTATTATTAATGGCATAGGTTTTATCAAAGACATTATCAACACCGCCGGTAACTTCAAAATTACGGGTCAGGTTATGAGTTACTTTCATATTCATCACACCCCATCCAGACAGTTTCTGTTCACCATTATCCGCATCATAATTATCCCAGGTGTCTGTACCAATAAACTCTACCCGAGCAGTACCACTCATATCACTGGTATAGTAATCGTAATTCAGTCCTAGATTTAATTTGGTTGGAGTAATATTGGCCAGGTCCTTATCTGTCTGGCCTGGCAATGGATCATCCTTTTTACCGCGCTGATAAGCCAGACCAAAATCCATATAAATATTATCAGTAAATGAATAGACTCCGGTAATATCAAAACCATAAATATGGGCATCTATATTTTCAAAACTATGAAATGCCGCAGGTCCTATCATGGTATTTTTAGTATTATCTGCATTAAAGTAGATATAATCTTTTAACCAGCTGTAAAAGATCTTAGTTTTCAGAGTTAAGTCCTGAAAATTATTTTCCATACCAAAATCTATTTCATAATTTTTTGTTTCATCCAGATCCGTTGTACCACCCTGTACACCGGTAGGTCCTACCCAGTACAGTTCGCGGGCATCCGGTACACGTGAAGATTTGCCCACACCTCCAAAAAAAGTAGTGACTTTACTGTATTGCCAGGTGGCATTAGCAAAGCCGCTGAATGAATCATAATCATTATCCCTGTCATAACCATCAGGTTCTATACTGGTGTCATCATAACGGGCACCAAAATTAAGAGTAAAATTCTGGTAACGTTTTTCCAGTTCAGCAAATATGGCTTTATTTTTAGTATCCACATCGTCAATACTAATTAAGCCGGTTTTACTTGCTTTTGTACCATAACCAATATAGTGACCATCCCAGTTTCTTAAGCTGGTATCCAGACCAATGGTCATTTCCATAGTGGGATCAATATCAAAAGTATTTTTTACCTTAAAGCCCTGCATACGAGTTTCCAGTTTACTGATTAACTCATTGACAGAAGTAGGACCAGATGCATTCCTGTAATAAGTTGACATAGGATGTTCTACATCAGAATCATAGTACTGAAAATATAATTTCTTTGAATATTCCCCAAGATTAGTTATGGTATAATCCATATTCAGAATATTGGAATCATCATAGTCAGCATCCATTTTCCCTGATGGATATAAAATATCATCACTGCGGTTGGCGGTATAACTAATACCCATTTCATGGTTTTCTATTAAATTAAAATAAAATTTACTCATAAAAGTTTGCTTTTTATAAGCATCCATATTGCGGTATTCATCTTTATATTTTGTCCCTGCAGATACCCCCTGCTTATCCATCTGCTCCGCAAAATCATCACCATTACCATCACGATACTGACCACTGGATTCATTGGATAAAGTAACCAGACCACGAACCTGATCATTACCGCCGGTAAATGTCATGGCCTGGCGCTCATAATTCCAGCGGCCGAAGTTTACACTGACCTCCCCATGCAGATCTTTTTCCGGCTTTTTACTGGTGACTTTTACGGCACCGCTTAAGGTACCGAAGTTTTCTACATCATACGGCCCTTCAATAATTTCAATGCTGTCAATATTATTGGTAAGGATATGAGAAATCGGGGTATCCATACGATTAGGACAGGCACCGTAAATCTTGGCATCATCGTATAAGACATTAATATTATCCTTATTCTGCCCTCTTAGAATAATATCATTGGCAATCCCGCTGCGGCGTATAATGGAAATATTAGGCGTCCGTCTGCTCAGGGCTTCAGCCAGATCAGCTGATTTAACTTCATCACCGCTGACATCAGCAATTTTGGTGGCTTCAATAGTAATAGCCGGAATATCTTCCGCTTTGGCCTGCATAGCAGCCAGAGCCGACATAACTGAAAGTGTTATCAGTGGAATAGTATTTTTAGCAAATTGATTATGTTTCATTACATTTACCGCGATTAAGGTTATTGGTTATTATTTATAATTAAAAACTCACAACCTTATCCCTATAGCAATTAACAGACCATATTTAATGACTTATGGTTTATCAATTACTTAGATTTTAATCGGGAAAAATTTTTTATTTCAGCCCATAAAAAGTGTGTGAGATAACACAATAACCGCGTCATCTCACACACTTTTACAAATTTTTATGCACTATTTGTAAGTTGCTTTAACAAAGCAACGCTTTGCTGAAGAATTTGGGACAAAGGCCTGTCCGGCAGGCCCAGAATGGAAATTTTGAGGTCAGGGAAATAAAGCAGTTTAACCATTTCAAGCACTTCATAAAGGCTGACACTATGATCCGAAACTGCTGAGCTTATATTCTGCTGTTGCTCATGACTATAGTGTGTGATTTCACACACTGGCGAATTTTCCGGCAGTGCATCCAGAATGATCAGTTGTTTAAGGCTTTGTTGTTTGAGCTTTTCTGTTAATACCAGGATGTCCTGAGGATTATTGGTGGTGTAAAAATATAACTGAGGGTATTCTGAAAATCTGTTTTTAAGCACCGGTATCAGTTCAAGACCTGATACATCATGCCCATAATAAGAACCCAGGCCAATGACCAGAGTGTTAACAGCCTGCTCATCAGGCATGAATTTTAAGCCTGAGAAAATGCGTGGCACAGGAAATACAGGGGTCATAATTTCTTATTACCTGCTCACCCAGCTGCCGCACCCTGTCTTCGGTATAAGCTTCGCCTTTCTCCAGCAGGTAATTTTGTAAAGTGATCTGTAAATCCGCTTCTATACGTGCCTGGTTCTGGCTGGTGGGCGGAATAATATTGGCGGATACAATATTGCCGGCTTTGTCCAGTTTATAATAATGCCAGAGCAGGCCGCGAGGCGCTTCTGTTGCACCGCTGCATTCTCCGGCCTGTAAAGTGACCGGATGCCATGGCTGTGCCGGCGGTTGATAATTCTGCAGCAGTGCTATGGCCGTAATAATACAGTGATGGATTTCCAGAGCGCGGGCAATAATACTATTAAACATATTATTATCGGGAAACTGCACCGGCAGGCTTTCCAGCAGAGTGAGCGTTTGCGGCTGTAACTGAGCCGCATTATTATTCAGCCGTGCCAGCGGCCCCACCAGATAAGGCTGACCCTGAAGATGGGCGTGAAATGCCGTAGACTGGGGCGCCTGAAATTCTGAAAAATACTGCGGATATTCTTCGGTGCTGATATCCAGCCCCTGATCCGAGATAATATTACCCCGATAAACGGCATAGCCGGTGTTATTATGCAGGGAGACACTGGTAAAAGTCTGTTGTGACTGCGGTAATTCCAGGGCGGCCAGCCATTGCACCAGTGCTTCAGCCTCGGTTGTTAAGGCCTGCAGACTTTCCAGCAAAGCATCAACCTGGGCAGTTTCCGGTGCTTTATAAAAGCCGCCCACTTTTACCCCGACAGGATGCACCGAGCGGGCGCCCAGCAGGCTGATAATATCATTGCCCAGAGCCTGCAGCCTTACCCCCCGCTGGACAATATCCGGGTATTTTTTTGCCATGGCAATGGCACTATCAAAACCGAATAAATCGGGCGCCGCCAGTAAATGAATATGCAGGGCATGACTCTGTATCCATTCACCGCAATATAATACCTGGCGCATGCTGTTAAGCCAGAGAGCCAGCTCTTCCGGCATATCCGGCACCAGCAGAGATTCCAGTGCCTGCACTGCAGTCATCTGATAGGCGACCGGGCAGATACCGCAGATCCTGGCGACTATATCCGGGACTTCTGAATAATGACGCCCCTGTAAAAATTTTTCAAAATAGCGCGGCGGCTCAAATATACGCAGTTGCAGATCTTCAATCTGCCCATCTCTGATGGCAAATTCCAGTGCCCCCTCACCTTCCACACGGGCCAGCACCGGTAAACGCACAGGAACGGTTTTACTGGCCATTGAATGCCTCCTGTGTCTCTGACATATTTTCTGCCGCCCGGCGTAAAGCATCTTCATGGCTGTGAAACAATAACAGTTTTTGAGCAATGGCTTTACTGACCAGCCCGAGTCCTTCAAAACGTCTTGCCAGAGCAGCGGGTTCAGCATTATCGGCCAGGCCGTAACAGCCGTAACAGGCCCGCCCGACTGAGGGACACAATGCCCCGCAACCGGCTGCAGTAATGGGGCCAAGACAGGCTTTTTGCCGGTTTTCCAACTCTTTGGGCGTGCCTGTTGTCGGAATTGTTACGAGGGTACAGACCCGCTGCTGTCGTTTACACTCCAGGCAGATCTTGTCTTTGCTTTGCAGGGGACTGGCACCCAGTAATAATGACGTGACCACCTGTTTAATCTGCTGAGTACTCACCGGACAGCCCCAGACTTCAAAATCCACTTTAATATAATCTTTGACCGGGTGGGTATTGTTCAGGCTTTGAATATATTGCGGCTGCGGATACAGCTCATTTAACCATTGCTCACCGTCAGCCAGATTTCTTAAAGCCTGTAATCCGCCGCTGCCGGCACAGGCACCAATGGTGATCACCTGCTTACTCAGCTTTCTGATAGCGTGAATACGCTCTATGTCTTCCTCTGTGGAAACACTGCCTTCCACAAAGGCGATATCAACTTCGGCATCCGGTGCCACCATGCCGGCTTCAACAAAGTGTACAATCTCAACATGGTTTGCCAGCTCCAGTAACTCCGGCCCCATATTTAAAAAGGCCAGCTGGCAGCCGTCACAGGAAGCAAATTTATGAACTGCAATCCGTGGTTTGTCCATCATTAAAAACCCTCCCGAAAAAACCAGTCTTTAACCACCGGGTAATTAAATACCGGCCCGTCCTTACAGACAAACTTTGAACCGTGCTGGCAGTGCCCGCAATGGCCAATGGCACACTGCATATTTCTCTCCATGGTCAGCCAGATCTGTGCTTCACTCAGACCGCGCTGCAATAATTCCCTGACCGTAGCCGACATCATAATCTCCGGGCCGCAAAGCATGGCAATACTGTTTATGGGATTAAAACAGACTTCATCAAACAGATCCGTCACATAACCCGATGACCAGTTCCAGGCCGGTGTAGTCTGATTGGCTGCCAGGGCGACCTGGGTATTGTCCAGTGCGTCCCATTGTTCATATTGATCTTTCCAGATCAGATCATTGCTGTGCTTAACCCCCTGCATAATCACCAGCCGGCCAAAATCACTGCGGCGTTTAACAATGTAATTGATCACCGATACTACCGGTGCACAACCCAACCCCCCGGTAATTATCAGCACATCCTGCTGTTTGATCTGAGCCATGGGCCAGCTGCTGCCATAGGGGCCGCGGATACCGATTTCATCACCGGCCTTCAGCTGCTGCAAAACCCGGGTCACCCGGCCTACTGCACGAATGGTATGATCTATAATATGTATATCGTCAGGATCTGAAACTATAGATATCGGTACCTCCCCCACACCCGGCATATACAGCATATTAAACTGTCCCGGTTCAAAGTGATATTGCCCGGCCAGTTGAGGGTCCTTAAACTTTAAACGCAGGGTAAAAATATCCGGTGTTTCAAACCGGTTCTCCAGCACTGTGGCTATGGCAGGTAAATAAGGGTTCAGAGGCTTTTTATTAGTCAACTTTTTATCCATCAACATAGCAACTGGGCTCCTGACACAATAGTTCCAGTTCTTCGGTCACATCAATACCCACGGGACACCAGCTGATACAGCGTCCGCAGCCGGTACAGCCGCTGCGGCCATACTGTTCATGCCAGAAGGCAAATTTGTGGGTCAGCCACTGCCGGTAATGCTGACGGGTTTCTTTGCGAAAATGAAAACCGGCAATGTAACTGTGTTCGGCTGTAAAACAGGAATCCCACTGACGAATATGGGTACTGCCTGTTAGATCCAGAGCCGGTTCATCATATTCCTTATGACAGAAACAACTGGGGCAGACCATGGTACAGTTGCCGCAACTTAAGCAGCGTTGAGCAATCCGGTTCCATTGCTGGTGATTCAGGCGATGGGATAATAACTGAGCCACCGGCCGATCCGGTATCCGACGTACCTGCTGTGATGCTTTATCCAGTCCCTGCTGTTTTTCCTGTTCCTGTTCTGCTGTGACAATATGTAACGGTATCCGGGACGAGAGTATTTCCAGTACATTCCGGCCGGCTTCTGAACCGCTTTGAATAACAAAGTCCTGTTCCAGCTCTGTCAGCAATAGATCATAAGCATTCTTTACTTCCGGACCGTCACCGGTTGAAGCACAGAAACAGGTATCCACACTGCGGTGACAGTTAACCGCCACAATAAACAGGTTTTCCCTGTGTTGAGCATAATAGGGATCAATATACTGCTGCTGTAAAAAATGCTGATCCTGTAATTTAAGGGCTGCCAGATCACAGGCTCTTAAACCAACAATCGCCAGCGGCTTCTGTTCACTTAACGCTTCATTAAATTCAATACTGCCATTTTGTTTATTCACCGACCACAGTTTTTGTTCCGGTTTAAACAGCCATGGTTTAACGCCCTGCGCTCCTGTGGTAATGGAAAAATAATAACTGGACTGTGAATTATAATTAAGACGATATTCACCGGGTTGCTGCTGATCGCTATAACCCAGGGGAAGCTGTGAGAGTTTGCTAATAGAAGAATATTTTAATGTCTGTTCAGAAACGAGTGGACCGACACATTGATGAGACTGGTTTAAAATATCCAGAAGTGCCTGTAAATCCTTTTTTTTAATTGCGTGGTACATGCTGGCTGTACCTTTGTCTATTATATATCTGAAATACCTCAGAGTAATTTGAGTATAACGCTTTTTAAATAATGACCGCAAGCAATCGGCATTAAGTTATTTTTCATCTTTATCAAGCAGGGACTTTAAATCTGCAAATGGGTTATGAGTGGCCGCTTCACTTTCCTTATTAACCGCCACATCACCAAACTCCAGATATTCATTCATTTTCTGGTGCTCATTATCGTGGCAGTAAATACACAGATTTTCCCAGTTGCTGCCGTCCGGCGGATTATTATTATGATCGTGATCAATATGATGCACGGTCAGCAGATGCAGGTTTTCACGGGTAAAGGTTTTTCCGCAGCGCCCGCAGACCCAGGGATGGATTTTCAGGGACTGTTCCCGATAGCCTTTTTCCCGCTCGCTGATCTGTACCTTGGCTTTTTTAACAATAGCATCCAGCTTTGCCGGATCTTTTTTCTTTTTTATTGCTCTGCGCCTGCCGACCATCTATGCCACCTGTCATTATAATCAGTAATATTCGTCTATATTTTAAACTTTCTGTTATTTTATACAAATTTACCTATAATCTGTCTTAAGCATTTTTATATCACCCTACAGGAACCCCGATGAGTAATAAGGAACCGATTCCGCTGTCTCCAAAGGAGACAGCCCGTATGTTGCAGGAACAGCCTGATGCGCTATTAATTGATGTGCGTTCTTCCATGGAGTTTTTATTTGTCGGCCACCCAAAGGGGGCGGTGCATATTGCCTGGATTGATGAGCCGGACTGGGATATTAATCCCCAGTTTGCTATAGAAATCCGTAAACTGATTCTGGGCGGAGTATGTGGTGAACAGGATCAGCATCCGGCCATTATTCTGATCTGCCGCAGCGGCAAGCGTTCTTATGAAGCCGGTCTCCATCTGCTCAATAATGGTTTTGACAATGTGTATAATGTCGATGAAGGTTTTGAAGGCGAACTCAATGAACTGCACCAGCGCAGTACGGTCGGCGGCTGGCGTTTTCATGGTTTGCCCTGGGAGCAGTGTTAAGTGAAATTTATTTTATTTCTGGTTATCAGCGGTATTTCCAATGGTTCCAATACTGAGTTTCAGCAGACCATGGAGAAGTCCTTTAGCGATCTGGAACAATGTGTAAAAACCAGCATTATTATGCGCAAGGTATTGCGGGCAGAGGACAATCTGCAAATGCGTGATAGTGATGTCTATGCTTACTGCAAACCGGATAAGACCACTATGAGCCAGCAGGAGTTTATGGACGCCAGCAATAAAATCCACCGGCTGGAGAAGTATCTGACTACTGAAAAATGGTGAGTTAAGCGGTTTTCTAGCTGTTTTTAAAGTTTATCTTATCAAAGTATCGTCCCCGGTATAATAAACGGGGCTGTTGCGGATCGTCTTTAAACGCCCTGCGGGTATGCAGGACATTATTGCAGATAAGTCCCTGCCCGGCAGCCAGCTGACCTTCAAACTTATAGGCTGACTCACTGTTTAATATGTCTCTTAATACCTGCTGTGCTTCCTGAGTCAGCGGATCATCTTTCCAGATCACATTTCTGGCGCGTGCTGTATAACGCATATGCAAACACCCTTCTTCTGTGATTATAAATACCGGCCCGCTGCGATCCGGACGGATTAACTCACCGTCTATCACATTTTTGGGAATAGTCATGGCATCACTCTGCATGAGAGCCTGAATATACTCCGGGTTTTTATCACGCAGCAGGATATACACTATTTCATGATCCCAGAGCTGATTCTCTCCGCCTTCTGCAGCAGGACGGACACAGTGCAGGATCATACTGTATATCTGTTCCGACAAACGATTATAGTAGCCGTCAGTATGCCAGTTAATGCCTTTTTCGCTATAAGGAATATACATGGCATGTAAACCCTGATCGACAACCTGAATTGAAGTAAAGCCGTCATTATCCGCACATTCATTTTTATCCAGTGAAGAAATTCCCAGCTGCCGCCCCAGCTGTTCAGGAATATTCCTGTCTTCTGCATTGCTATTATTACCCAGATCGTAAATAACCATATTGGCTTTCTGCAGCCGTGCTTTAATGGCTTGAAATTCCTGCTCACTCAGCTTAAAGGGATCGGTAATGCTTACCGTCAGCTCTTTAATAGACTCTGGATAAGCTTTCAGCTTGTGCTGCTTCCATTGCCGGTACTGCTGTTCATTTTCAATCAGAAAGGGGCTGTTTTGTAGCTGTACAGATGGCATAATAAAACCTGAATTTACTCTGTTTCAAAAAATATAAAATTAGAACAGGCTGATATAACAAAATTTATCACTTATTTTATAATAAAAAAGTGGTCAGTGCTCTGTACCATGCCAAACACAGCGGCCGGAACCAGCCTATTATTTCCATTGCAGTGTAAACACGATTAC
>JALUZF010000027.1 GCA_027012135.1 Gammaproteobacteria bacterium | reverse complement strand
TCTTGTAGGAACGCAGTAAAATAGCATCCGGGTTCTGAATTTCAGAAGCAATTTCGTAGTTATCCCTGGGGAATTTTTCAAGACCTGCCACAGAGATATTATTCAGTGTTAAAATTTTATTCATTTTAGCCGTCCCCTGTTAACCGTTAGCCCTGGCAAATTCAGCCATAAACTCAACCAGAGTATCCACACCAGATTCAGGCATGGCATTGTAAATACTGGCACGCATACCGCCAACGGAACGATGGCCCTTCAGAGTAGCCAGGCCTTTTGCTGCGGCCTGCTCTAAAAAGGCCGCATCCAGATCGGCATCTTTCAGGGTAAAGGGGACATTCATCCAGGAGCGGTAACGTTTTTCAACCGGGTTGGCATAAAAATCATTACCGTCAATGGCGGCGTATAATTTATCTGATTTAGACTTGTTTATTTTACCCATAGCTTGCAGTCCGCCATTATCCAGCAGCCACTCAAAAACCAGACCAGCCATATACCAGCTGTAGGTTGGCGGCGTGTTGTACATGGAATCTGCATCGGCATGGGTTTTATAGTTAAGCATGGTGGGGGTAATGTCTGCCGCATGGCCCAGTAGATCGTCACGAATAATTACCAGCGTCAGCCCGGCAGGGCCGACATTTTTCTGGGCACCGGCATAAATCATACCGAACTTTGAAACATCAACAGGGCGAGACAGTATGGTAGAAGACATATCCGCTATGAGTGGCACGTCACCGGTATCAGGAATATAGTCAAATTCCACACCGCCAATGGTTTCATTCGGTGTGTAATGCACATAGGCTGCATCAGGATTCAGTTTCCAGTCAGCAAAATCAGGTATAGTGGTAAAGCCGGAATCTTCTGAGCTGGCTGCAACGTTAACATCACAATAACGTTTAGCTTCAGCAATGGCTTTTTTAGACCACATACCAGTATTAATATAATCAGCTGTTGTTTTGTCGCCTAATAAATTAAGTGGAATAGCACCAAATTGCATACTGGCACCACCCTGTAAAAATAGCACTTTATAATTATCAGGAATGGCCATCAAGGTTCTTAAATCAGCTTCGGCCTTGCTGGCAATAGACATAAAAGCCTTACCACGGTGGGACATTTCCATAACAGACATGCCTTCTCCATGCCAGTCCAGCATTTCTTCACTGGCTTTTTTGATAACAGCCTCGGGTAACATGGCTGGCCCTGCACTGAAATTAAACACTCTTGACATTGCAATTCCTTGATTAAAATTGAGTTAAAATTCAAACTCAGGCGCTTTAAACAGCGCTTGAATCTGATGTTGAATTAATTGTTATCTTCGCCCTCTGCTTCACCATTTTCCGGAGCTACATTTTGGGCTTCATCATTTTCAGTTTCATCATTTTCAGTTTCACAAACCCGGGCAATCTGAACCAGTTTTTCATCATTGGTCAGACGTATTAAACGAACGCCCTGGGTATTTCTGCCGACTACTGAGACTTCTGAAGAACGGGTTCTGACTATGGTTCCGCCATCGGTAATCAGCATAATTTCACTGTTTTCATCCAGCAGACAGGCGCCGACCATAGAACCATTACGTTCCGAAGTCTTAATAGCTACAACACCCATACCGCCCCGTCCCTTAACAGGATATTCTGAAATGCGGGTACGTTTACCATAACCGTTTTCTGTGGCAGTCAGTACATAACGGTCTTCGCATTCTGGCGGTACCACAATCAGGGAAATAACTTTGTGCCCTTCAGGGAGTTTAATTCCCCGAACACCGGTTGCCACACGTCCCATGGAACGGACCAGTGATTCATTAAAGCGAATGGCCTTGCCTTCAGTGGAAAACAGCATAATATCCTGCTGACCGTCAGTAAGCTGGACATCGATTAACTTATCACCTTCACGCAGTTCAATGGCATGTATACCATTACTCCTGGGACGTGAATAATCCAGCAGCGGGGTTTTCTTAACTGTGCCGTTAGCCGTCGCCTGTAAAATAAACTGCCCATCAACAAATTCCTTAATAGGCAGGATGGCATTAACTTTTTCATCCGGATCCAGCGGCAGAATATTGATAATGGGGCGACCACGGGAACCGCGGCTGGCTAGCGGCAGTTCGTAGACTTTTTTCCAGTACACCTGACCGGCATTGGTAAAACACAGGATAGTGTCGTGACTGGAGGCGACAAACAGCTTATCAATAAAATCTTCATCTTTCATGGAAGTAGCAGACTTGCCCCGGCCACCACGACGCTGAGCCGTATAATCGGCCAGAGGCTGGGTTTTTACATACCCTTCGTGAGACAGTGTTACCACCCGGTCTTCCTCTACAATCATATCTTCATAGGACAGATCATCTTCAGACTCACGTATTTCAGTACGGCGTTCATCACCGTACTGACTAATCATGGCTTCAAGTTCTTCACGTATAACGGCCATAAGAATCGACTGACTGCCCAGAATTTCCAGATACCATTTGATTTTTTCAATGATTTCCTTATATTCGGCCACAATTTTTTCAATTTCCAGTCCGGTCAGACGATGCAGACGCAGATCCAGAATGGCCTGTGCCTGCACAGGCGACAGGTGATAACCGTCTTCGGCCAGACCGAACTGAGCTTCGAGGCCGTCGGGACGGGACTGTTCGCCGCCGCCGGACAATAGTTCTTTAACCAGACCTGGCTCCCAGGCCGTGGAAATCAGTTTAGCCTTGGCTTCCTGCGGATTGGCGGATTCTTTAATCAGTTTTATCAACGGATCAATATTAGCCAGAGCAACGGCCTGACCTTCCAGTATATGCGCCCGTTCACGTGCCTTGCGTAATTCGTATACCGTACGGCGGTTAACCACTTCACGGCGGTGACGGATAAACTGTTCAATCAGTTCTTTTAAATTAAACAGTTTAGGCTGACCATCAACCAGTGCCACCATATTAATGCCGAATACATTCTGCATTGCCGTGTGCTTAAACAGGTTATTGAGCAGAACATCAGCCGGTTCGCCGCGTTTGGTTTCAATAACCATACGCATGCCGTCTTTATCCGACTCATCACGAAGTTCGGAAATACCTTCAATTTTCTTTTCTTTAACCAGTTCGGCAATACGTTCCAGCAGACGAGCCTTATTAACCTGATAAGGTAATTCGGTTACTACGATACGTTCGCGGTTATTACCCATATCTTCAATTTCTGTCCGGGCACGCACACGGATCCGGCCACGTCCGGTATGATAGGCTTCATGAATACCACGTGAACCATTAATAATACCTGCCGTCGGGAAATCCGGCCCCGGGATCAGCTTGCTCAGTTCAGCGATGGTAATTTCAGGATTATCAATATAGGCCAGGCAGCCGTTAATGACTTCAGTCAGATTATGCGGCGGAATATTGGTGGCCATACCCACGGCAATACCGGATGAGCCGTTGATCAGCAGGTTAGGTATTTTGGTAGGCAGTACAGTGGGTTCGTGTTCAGATTCATCGTAGTTTGGACTGAAGTCAACCGTTTCCTTATCGATATCTGCCAGCAGTTCATGTGCAATTTTAGCCATGCGCACTTCGGTATAACGCATGGCGGCAGGTGAATCACCATCCACTGAACCGAAGTTGCCCTGCCCGTCTACCAGCATATAACGCAGGGAAAAATCCTGAGCCATACGCACAATGGTATCGTAAACCGCAGTATCACCGTGGGGATGATATTTACCCAGTACGTCACCGACAATACGGGCTGACTTTTTATAAGGTTTGTTCCAGTCCATGCCGGTTTCGTGCATGGCGTAAATGACCCGGCGGTGAACGGGTTTGAGTCCATCCCGGACATCAGGGAGTGCACGTCCGACGATTACACTCATGGCATAATCCATATAGGACTGCTTCATCTCCTCCTCAATATTTATATGGAGGAGTTCTTTTGCAAAATCTGACATTTAGTGGTTATATTTCCGTTTTTTATCTTTAGTTAGGCAAAAAATACAGCATTAAGACGGTGGCGATTATTGTGCCCATTAATGCATAACGCTTGCAGAACAGAAGGCCTGTCCTGATGTACTGAAAACCGAATTATTCTAACACAAAACCGCCCTGAAGTGCCCGAAAACCGGCGTAAAAAAACTGTTTTTTTAGCATTTATAATACATTTGTCATTAAAGCCCTCATTTTCTCAAAATCGGGCTTTAACACTACCCCTTTTTCAGTCACAATCACATCCACCAGTTCTGCCGGAGTAACATCAAAGGCCGGATTTCTGGCCTGTGCTCCAGAGGCGGCTACCGGCTGTCCTGAACAGCCCAGAACCTCAGTATCAGAACGTTCTTCAATAGGGATCTGCTCACCGCTGCTGATATTCATATCAACTGTAGCAGTGGGTGCCACTACCATAAATTTAATACCATGATATCTGGCCATTACTGCCAGAGCATAAGTCCCGATTTTATTGGCCACATCACCATTAGCAGCAATGCGGTCCGAGCCGACAATGATCCAGCGGATGGGCTGTTCGGTTGTTTGAGAGGTTTTTATCATATGTGCCGCTGCCCCTTCCACCAGTAACGACACCGGTATATTCTCCTGTACCATTTCCCAGGCAGTTAAACGGGCACCCTGCAGCCAGGGACGGGTTTCATCAGCATAAACATGGCTGATTTTACCCTGGGCAAAAGCACTGCGTATAACCCCCAGGGCGGTTCCATAGCCCCCGGTAGCCAGAGCACCGGCATTGCAATGGGTCAGAACTGCACAGGATTCTGTCATTAAATCGGCACCCAACTGCCCCATTTTCACATTAGCTGCAATATCATCCTCATGTACCTGTCTGGCTATACTCAGCAGCGTTGCGACCGGGTCATCACTATTTAAACCTTTAATGATTTTCCGCATCATATCAATGGCCCAGAACAGGTTTACAGCAGTCGGTCTGGATTGAGCCAGGATATTCAGATCATCCTCAATGGCACTTTTCCAGTTTTCTGACTGCTCTTTCAGGCGCTCACGGGCAGCAATAACAATACCGTAGGCAGCGGTAATACCTATGGCAGGTGCACCTCTGACCACCATATCAGTAATGGCCTGTGCTACGGCCTTAATATTATCAAGAGCAATATAAATTTCCTCCTGCGGCAATAGGCGCTGATCCAGGAGAAACAGTTTATCTTCTTTCCAGACAATGGGTTTTATAGAGTCATAGGCTTTCAGGTGCATGGAAATTACCTTAAATTACTTGTTTATGTGTTAAAAACCGTTTTTATAACAAAACTTAAACGTAATATCATATAATCAATTCCTATAAAGAAACAGGCCAATTTGCGGAGGAATTTGTGCTGAATGTGGAGCAGATCATTTATGGTCGCTGGGTAATACCTTTAGAAGCTGAAACAGAATCAGACAAAAGCGTTTTAGAACATTATGCTGTGGTTATCGATAACGGCATCATTGTGGATATTCTGTCAGCCGATACATGCAGGAAAAAGTACCAGGGGACTATAGAGCATCACCTGGATAAGCATGCCCTGCTGCCCGGTTTTATTAATACCCATACCCATGCTGCCATGTCACTGATGCGCGGTATGGCTGACGACCTGCCTTTAATGGACTGGCTGAACAATTATATCTGGCCGACCGAGTCAAAATGCGTCAATTATAAATTTGTGAAACAGGGTACGGAACTGGCCATCGCTGAAATGCTGCGCAGCGGCACCACCACCTTCAATGATATGTACTTTTTCCCCGATGCCGCTGCCAAAGCTGCAGAACAAAGCGGTATTCGGGCATGCATTGGTCTGATTGTCATTGATTTTCCATCTGCCTGGGCCAAAGACGGGGCTGAATACCTGCACAAGGGACTGGAACTGTATGAGCAGTACCGTCATCACCCCCTGATCACTACAGCCTTTGCTCCCCATGCACCCTATACGGTATCGGATGACAATTTAATTAAACTCAATGCCCTGGCAGAAGAGCTGGATATTCCTGTGCATATCCATCTGCATGAAACAACGGATGAAATTCAGCAGTCTCTGAGCAACACAGCCCTGCGCCCAATTAAACGACTGCAACAACTGGGCCTGTTATCCCCTTCCCTACTGGCTGTGCATATGACCCAGTTGCAGGAAGATGAGTTTGAAGTGCTGCAGCGTTATGGAGTTAATGTAGTACATTGCCCGCAATCAAATATGAAACTTGCCAGTGGTTTCTGTCCGGTCAGTCGGTTACTTGAAAATAATATCAATACCGCCCTGGGTACTGACGGTGCAGCCAGTAATAATGATCTGGATATGCTGGGAGAATTACAGTCTGCTGCTTTACTGGCTAAAGCGGTGAGCGGCAATGCTGCCTCAGTACCGGCTTATTCAGCTCTGCGTATAGCCACCATAAACGGGGCAAAAGCTTTGGGTATTGATAGAATCACCGGCTCCCTGGTAAAAGGCAAGGCTGCAGATATTATTGCTATTGATCTGGATACTATTGAAACTCAGCCGGTTTACCATCCGGTTTCACAGGTTGTTTATTCAGCATCAAGGGAACAGATCAGTGATGTGTGGGTACATGGGAAACATTTGTTGAAGGAGCGGAAGTTGATGACTATTGATGAGGGAAAGGTTATGCAGCAGACTCGGGAATGGAAAGAGAGCGTTGAGGGTTGAGGGTTGAACGTTCAGCGTTCAGAAAGAGCTTAGATGTTTCGGTTTTTGTAACTACTCAGTATAAATTAAAGTAACGTAGAGTGAATAGCTGCAGGTACTGGATTTACAGGGTTTTGTAAACATGGATGTTTTCACAATCACCGGGATAAGAACTTTTTACAAAACAAGTTTTGAAAAGTTCTATACCGATACATGGACGTACTTGAGCGCCCCTGGGAATTCAGTAGCTGTAGACAGTCACGGCAGGTACACTGAATAGTTACCGATTTTTTTGTAAATATTGGGTATATATTGGATAATGAGTTTATGAATATGAATAGTGTTAATGATAGTTCTTCGCAGGGGAATGTAGATCTGCAGGAGGTGGCCAAGTTTGAGGCTATGTCTACCCGTTGGTGGGATAAGGGTGGTGAGTTTAAGCCGCTGCATGACCTGAACCCTGCCCGGCTGGCCTATATTAAGCAGAGAGCACAGGGGCTGGAAGGTAAAAAAGTGCTGGATGTGGGGTGCGGCGGCGGTATTTTATCGGAAAGTATGGCGCATGAAGGGGCGGATGTTACCGGTATTGATATGGGTGATGCCAATCTGACTATTGCCCGGATGCACCTGTATGAATCCGGTGAAAAAGTTAAATACCGGAAAATTACCGTTGAAGAGCTGGCTCAGGAACAGCCTGGGGCCTTTGATGTAGTCACCTGTCTGGAAATGCTGGAGCATGTTCCCGATCCGGGTTCCATTATACAGGCCTGTAAAACTCTGGTTAAACCCGATGGTGATGTGTTTTTCTCTACCGTTAACCGCAATGCCAAATCTTATGCTATGGCTATTTTAGGGGCTGAATATGTCCTTAAACTGCTGCCAAAAGGCACCCATGATTATAAAAAATTTATCCGTCCTTCAGAACTGGATCAGTGGATACGGGCTGCCGGACTGAAAACTCAGCATATTTCTGGTATGACCTATAATCCCTTTACCGGTCACTGCAAACTCAGTGATGATACCGATATCAACTATCTGGTTCACGCCAGACCCGCCAGTTAAAACCATGTCCACTCAGGCAGTACTATTTGATCTGGACGGCACCTTTGCCGATACGGCACCGGATCTGGCCGCCGCTCTTAACCAGGTACTTCAGGAGCAGGGTAAGCCTGCCCTGCCCTTTGAGCATATCCGACCGGTTGTTTCCCACGGCGGTATTGCCCTGATTAAACTGGGCTTTGATATTCCCCAGGAAAGCCCGGAATTTGAGGTACTAAGACAGCGGCTGCTGGCTATTTATAAAAACAATATCAGCCAGTTAACCCGCTTATTTGAAGGTATGGATGAGCTGGTGACAGAGCTGGAAAACAGCGATATTGCCTGGGGAATTGTTACCAATAAACCGAGCTGGCTGACCGATCCATTAATGGCGCAATTGGGTTATAGTCAGAGGGCCGGGACTATTGTCAGCGGAGATACCACCAGTGAACGCAAACCTCATCCTGAGCCCCTGTTTCATGCCTGCCGGGAAATAAACTGTCCACCGGAACAATGCCTGTATGTGG
This sequence comes from Gammaproteobacteria bacterium, assembly GCA_027012135.1. GTDB lineage: Bacteria > Pseudomonadota > Gammaproteobacteria > GRL18 > GRL18 > JANELJ01. The sequence continues at coordinate 34,196 of JALUZF010000027.1, read as the reverse complement.
GTGATGCCCAGCGGGATATTATTGCCGGAAAGCGGGCCGGGATGAAAACCCTGGGCGCCCTGTTCGGCTATATAGAAGCGGATGATGATCCCCGGACCTGGGGAGCGGATGCCCTGATTGAGCATCCACGGGAAATAAAGTCCTTTTTGTGAGGGGTAAGAGCTAAGAAGTGTTAAGAAGCAGTTTAATCCAGGGCATCGTCAACTGCACGTTTGGTGTCATTGTAGAGTTCCTGGCTTTTTTCACTGACATCTTTCTGTATCTGCTGAAACTTTTTATCCATTTCCTGCATACGGGCACTGTCGCCAAAAGGGTTGGACATAATAGGTTGATCCTTGCCCAGATTAACCCCAATCCACAGGCCGATAATTCCCCCAATTAAAAAGCCTAATAATAAATCTTTCATCGTTGTTACCTCGCCTGTAAATCACAGGTATTATATTGGTCAGAATACCGGATGATACAGGTAAATTTTCCTCAGTTCCGGATTGTACCAAAAGGATTTAATGTATTTGTAATAGTTATTATCTGTAGTTTAAAGTATATTAAAATTTTATTAAAGATATCGACATATTTCTTTATTTTAACGGCAAAATCACAACAAATGCATGCTCCCGACACGCAGCTTCTAGAAGCTTATCAATTTTGTATGGCTATGGCCCGCAGCCATTATGAAAACTTCCCTGTCGCTTCACACCTGCTGAAAAAAGACCTGCGTTATCCTGTCAGTGCCGTCTATGCCTTTGCCCGCAGTGCGGATGATTTTGCTGATGAAGGTGAGCACACTGAATTTGAAAGGTTATCCCTGTTAAATGATTTTGAAGAGGAACTGGACAAAATACAGGCCGGTCTGTCATCCACTCATCCGGTATTTATTGCCCTGAATGATGTTATTAATCGTTTTCAGGTTCCTGTCAGCCTTTTTTATAATCTGCTTAAAGCGTTTAAGCAGGATGTCATAAAAACCCGTTATAACAACTTTTCTGAAATACTGGACTACTGTACCTTATCCGCTAACCCCGTCGGCAGGATTCTGCTTTATCTTAACCGCAGTGCCGATAATGCAAACCTGAACCATTCCGATGCCATTTGCACCGGACTGCAGCTGATCAATTTCTACCAGGATATTGCACAGGACATTGATGAAAATGATCGCCTCTATCTGCCTGTGGATGAAATGAGTCAGCTATCCGTCAGTGTTTCTGATCTAAGACAAAAAATTAATAATGAGCATACCAGGGAACTGCTTAAACTCCAGCTGCAGCGCGCACGTTCTATTTATATTCAGGGGCGGCCCTTATGTAAAAACCTGTCTGGCCGCTTTGCCGTTGAAATCGGGGTTATTTACTATGGCGGCATGTCCGTATTAAGAAAACTGGAACAAAACACCGATAATATTTACCTGCGTCCCCGTTTAACCCGTCAGGATAAATTCAATATGCTCTGGCGTGGTCTGTTATGTCCGTTTTTATTCTGATACTTTCCTGCTGCTAAATTTTTCTTGATATCTTCAGGTCAAATAACGACAATACAGCTATGTCTGAAAAACCAGTATCTATAGATACACCCGTGAACAAAAGCGCCTCTCTTTCTGTACGCCGACGTCTGACCCGGGATTTAATTATCCTGGTTTTACTATTAAGCACAGCCTTCCTGGTTTTATCCTGGTTTTATGTACGCCAGGTGCAAAAGGATATTACCCTGACCGCAATTGAAGCTGCGGAAAAGCGAGTCATCGAAAAAAAACAGCAGATCTTTCAACCCATCAGCAATAACCTGCTGCTGTCACGCAAATGGGCTGAACTGGAATCACTGACCCCGAATAAACAAAATACCTTTAATAAACGATTTATTCCGGTACTGGAAACCCTGCCCCAGATATCTTCGGTTATTCTGGCCAGTTCCGATGGTAAAGAGTATTTTTTTTCCCGCAAGGACAATTACTGGTTATCCCGTTATATTGATCCGCAACAGAACAAAAATTCGGCTGAAATGCGTTTATGGAACGGCAATAACCAGTTAATAAAAAAATGGCAGGAAAAAGTCGATTACAGTCCTCAGACTCGCCCCTGGTTTAAACTGGCACAGACACTGGACAGTAAAACCCCGAGTAAATGGACCAAACCCTATAGCTTTTACACCATGCAGACCCCAGGAGTTACCGGTGTCAGCCGCTGGAAAGGCAAGGACAATAAAACCTATATTCTGGCTTATGATGTTACCCTTTCCGATATTGCCCGGTCTTTATCCAGCAAGGAACAGGACACCGGTAATATTGCCTACCTGCTCAGCCCGGACGGGGAAGTGATTCTGCCGCCCGGAAACACCCAATACCTCAGGGGGAATCCGGAAAAAGGCAGTTTATTTTCCCCTGGTCATGACTCAGTCAATTACACCATTTTTGACTCCGTTACTGACTGGATCAATAAAAAAAGGCCAGTTAATCAGACTATCCGATTTTCCCGTAATGGCAAGCGCTGGTGGTACAAAATATTTTCCCTGGATCACCAGCATCATTCCCTGTACGCCGGGGTCATCGTACCGGAAAAGCCGCTCACTGCAATTATTCGGGAAAATATCCCGTTTGTTCTGGCCGGCAGCGGAATTATATTACTGTTTGCCTTTGGTATGTCCCGTTTTCTGGTCAATAAATACGCACACCAGCTTAAGGATGTGCCCAAGACAGCCATTTCCAGCAGTCACTTTGAAGATGAGATTTATGAGCTGATTCGCAAGGGTGAGAGTGAAACCCTGGAATTCAAATCCACCATGCGAAAAAATCTAAAAAGCGGAAAATTCGGCAAGGAAATTGAAATTGCCTGGCTTAAAGGGCTGGTGGGATTTATGAATACCAATGGCGGTATCCTGCTCATCGGAGTGGATGATGATGGCACAATTCTGGGTATAGATGCGGACGAATTTGCCAATGAAGACAAAATCATGCTGCATTTTAAAAATCTTCTCAGCCAGCATATCGGGCTGGAATTTTCCAGTTTTCTGAACCTGATCATTAATCAGGTTGAAGACAAAACGATTCTGGTGATTGAATGTGAACGAGCCAATCGTCCGGTATTTTTATATAACAGAAATGAAGAAGACTTTTATATTCGCAGCGGCCCGGCCAGTGTTAAACTGAGTGTCAGCAAAGTATTGAAGTACGTTGAAAACCGTTACTAATTTACCACATTAATCCTGTGCATCTTCAAAGTCCATCTGTATACCCACAGCCATACCGGCTCTGAGAAACTTGCCATGATAACGCCTGGCTTTAGCCAGATCCGGGGTTTTCTTGATAATTAAACGAGTGGTACCCTGATTAAAAAACTTTTCTTCAACCTGTTTTTCCGTCAGGCGTGTAATGTTCACAAGGTTATGAATGACCTGCTGTTTATCAAAGCCGGTGATAATCTCGCCCATAAACACCACTGAGTAATTAACCTCTTTATCACTTGCAGACATATCCAGACCCTGTTAATTTCTTTAGGATAAAATTTTTTACTTAAACCTAAATAAATCAGGTTAGATGATATAATAATAGATCATAAAAAGTGATTTTGTGAGATGATAGTGATTATTCACAGATATTCTTGTTTAATATAGGATTATCCCGGCCAGAAAGCTCAATTTATGACCCCAGACGAATATTGTCAGGAAAAAACCCAGCAAAGCAGCTCCAGTTTCTATTACAGTTTTCTGTTCCTGACTCCGCAGCAGCGTCAGGCTATGACCGCCCTGTATGCCTTTTGCCGTGAAGTAGACGATGTAGTGGATGAATGTTCTGATCCACAGGTGGCTGCCAGTAAATTGAACTGGTGGCGTCATGAAGTTAACGAACTCTTTAATGGTCAGCCTAATCATCCCGTTGCCCGGGCCTTACAGACCAGTATCAATCATTACCCATTGCAACAGGATTATTTTCAGGAACTGATCACGGGCATGGAAATGGATCTGCACACCAGCCAATATCCTGATTTTAATGCGCTTTCACTTTACTGCTATCGGGTGGCCGGTGTAGTCGGTTTATTAACCATTGCAATCCTGGGTTACCAGAATAAGCAGACTATAGAATACGCCAAAAAACTGGGGACAGCTTTGCAGTTAATTAATATCCTGCGGGATGTTAAAGAAGATACTCTGCGCGGTCGGTTTTACATCCCTCAGGATGAGCTAAAACGCTTTGAACTGTCAAATAATGACCTGGCTGCCGGTAAAAGCGGTGCCAGAGCTCTTGAACTGTTTAAATTTCAGGCTCATCGAGCAGAGCAGTTCTATCAGGATGCCTTTAAGGCACTGCCTCCTGAAGATCGTTATGCTCAGCGTACCGGTATTATTATGGCGGAAATTTATTACGCCCTGTTAAAAAAAATCCAGCAGAAAAACTACCCGGTTCTGGAGCAGAGAGTGAAAGTGGCTAAACTGAAAAAACTCTGGATAGCCTGGCGTACCGCCCGCCGTGAATACCGTTTAAATCTCAAGAAGCAGCCTTGAGCCAGGAAAATAAAGAGCCTTCAGCCGGGAAAATAAAAGCCATGAATCAGAACAGCCAGGCGTACTCTTCAACAGTACATATTATCGGTGCTGGCTGGAGCGGCCTGGCCTGTGCCGCAACACTCGCCCAGGCCGGCATTTCGGTTCAGCTGCTTGAAGCAGCACCCCTGGCCGGTGGACGAGCCAGAGGTGTGCAGTACAGAAAAAGTTTTCCTGATACCCTGCTCGATAACGGCCAGCATATTATGCTGGGAGCCTATCAGCACACTTTAAAACTGTTTAAACAACTGGGCATTAAGGAACAGGATGTGTTACACCGACAATCCTTAAACCTGGTTTTATACTCACCCCACTCCCCTGTTATCCGTCTCACAGCACCTGCACTGCCTGCACCCTGGCATTTAATGATCGCTATGCTGACATTTAAAAACATTAGCTTAAAAGACCGTTTAAAACTGGTTTTAATGTTAGTACGGATCCGGTTAAAAAAGTTTACACTAACGGAAGACTGCTCAGTGGCAGAACTGTTAAACCATTATTCTCAATCTCAACTGCTCATTGAAGCCTTATGGGAACCCTTATGCCTGGCAACCATGAACACCCCCATAAAAGAAGCCTCTGCCCGGGTTTTCCTCACTGTTCTGGAAAAAAGCTTTAACCATAACCGTCAGGACTCAGATTTATTATTTTTTAAAAGCGATCTGTCTTCGGTATTTGTAAATAAAGCACTCAGTTATATCTGTCAACATCGGGGTAATATCCTGTTCAAATACCGGGTTGAGAAGATTGAACTTCAGACAGGTCCACTTTCTTCGAACACCTTTATAATTCGTACCTCTAAGCAGACAATAACGGCCAATACCCTGATACTGGCGACACCGGCTTATATAGCACAAAAACTGCAAGGCCGGGTTTTTAGACTGAAACCGGAACAGAGCAAACTGAAATTTACTTACCAGCCTATCTGTACTGTCTATCTTCAGTATCCGGAACACATTAAATTAGAGCAGGTCATGACTGGTTTTTTTGGTACCTTAAGCCAATGGGCCATTGATCATCGTATCAATAAACAGCCCGGTCTGATTGCAGTGGTTATCAGTAGTTCGGGCAGACATCTGCAGCTTCCTGAAGAACAACTTGTAGACACCATTCATAATGAACTGAAACTGGTGCAGCCGGATTTACCTTTCTGGCAGGACTACCAGGTGGTTATAGAAAAAAAAGCCACCTTTAACTGTACGGTTAATATTAATACTATTCGCCCGAGTTTTAAGACCTCTCACAAACAATTATTTCTGGCTGGAGACTATACCCGTACGCCTTATCCGGCAACACTGGAAGGGGCTGTTATAAGTGGAATGCAGGTAGCACAGCATATTATTGAGCAGCGGAAACGGTAAAGTACTTTACCCGCATTCAAAATATGTCTAAAATCTTTGTAACTATTCAGCATAAATTTAATATGACATAGAGTAAATGGCTGCAGGTACTGTATTTACGGGGTTTTGAAAACATGGATGTTTTCACAAAGCGATACATGGACGTACTTGAGCGCCCCCGGAAATACAGTACCTGCAGCCACTTACGGCCCGATACACTGAATAGATACAAATCTTTTATTCCATACATCATAGATCTTAAAGGAAATTATCAATGTACGATTACTCTGCACCTGAACAATTATTAAAGGATCGTGTACTTCTTGTTACCGGTGCAGGTGACGGCATTGGTAAGGCGGCTGCCAAAGCCTATGCCCAGCATGGTGCTACCGTTATACTACTGGGCAAAACTATAGAAAAGCTGGAGCATGTTTATGATGAAATTGAACAGGCCGGCAATCCTCAGCCTGCCATTTATCCCATGAACCTTGAAGGCTCCAGTGCCAAAGATTACCAGGATATGCAGCTGACTCTGGATAAAGAGTTTGGACGACTGGACGGTATTCTGCACAATGCTGCACTATTAGGTAGCCTGACCCCAATTAGTCAATACGATATGGAACACTGGTCAAAGGTAATGCAGGTTAATCTTAATTCACCCTATATGCTGACTCGCATGTGCCTGCCTTTGCTGGAAAAATCCGATGCTGCCTCCGTAGTGTTTACAACCGATGATGTGGGAATTAAAGGTAAGGCCTATTGGGGTGCCTATGCCATCAGTAAGGCGGCCACTAATAATATGATGCAGATCCTGGCCGATGAAATGGAAGCCAATACCAATATTCGTTTTAACTGCATTAACCCCGGTAAAGTGGCAACCACTATGCGCTCCAGGGCCTATCCTGGAGAAAACCCCAATACCATTGCCCAACCGGCAGATATTATGAATGCTTATTTATACTTAATGGGAGTGGACAGTAAAGACATTAATGGTCAGATTATTAATGCTCAGTAATTGATTTGAAGTTTGAATTAATGAGCTGTGCTAAGCTGTGATACATCCTGCTTGAACATATCATGGATTAAAATAGGTTTTTCTACACCAAAGCCCTGGGCATAATCCACACCCAGTTCTTTAAGCACCTGCAGAATATCATCATTTTCTACGTATTCAGCGACTGTTTTCATGCCCAGAAAATGCCCAATTTCGTTAATGGATTTAACCATGGCACGATCTTCAGGATTATTGGCGATATCTTTAATAAACACCCCGTCAATTTTAAGGTAATCTACGGGCAGGTTCTTTAAATAAGCATAGGATGACAGGCCGGTACCGAAGTCATCCAGAGAAAATTCACAACCGATATCCTTGATGGCATGAATAATATTAATGGCATGATTCATGTTTTTAATTGCCACGGTTTCAGTAATTTCAAAACAAATTCGCTCTGGTACAACAGTATATTGTTCAAAAACACCCTGAATAAACTCCAGAAAATCCATATCATTTAAACTATGCCCGGACAGATTGATAGCCACTCCGCCCATTTGTTCCAGTTGTTCAGGGTGTTCTGAATACCAGTTAAGTACATAATTAACCACCCAACGATCCACATCTACCATTTTATTATACAGTTCTGCTGCCTCAATAAATTCTGCCGGTGGACTGTGTTTGCCATCTTTATCCTTTACCAGCAGCAGCATTTCATAATGAGGGGGCAAGCTTTGATCAACAATAGGATGCAGTCTATGACAGCGGATATCCAGTTGATTATGTTTAACCATCTGATCAATACGGGTCGCCCAAAGCTGTAATTCCTGGCGATGATTAAGCTCTATGGCATCGTATTCCATAATATGGATGCGGTTACCGCCGGTCTCCTTAGCGATTTTAGAAGCCATTAACACCGCATGCAGGAATAATTTGGCATCATTGTATTCAGAAACCATAACCACACCAATACTGGCTGCCAGACTAACTTCGTCTTGCTCCCAGTTAAAAGTGAAATTTTGAATAATTTTACGCAAATGTTCTGCAAACGTCTGTGTTTTATGTTCATCATCATCAGGCAGCAGAATAATAAACTCATCAATACCATAACGAGCAAAAAATATTTCATCATCGATTGATTGACGTATATGCCCAACAATCTGTGCCAGATATTGATCACCAGCTTCAAAGCCAAATGCATCATTAATTAAATTAAACTTGTCAATATTAACAAAACACAGGCTGCGCCCTTCACCTGTTTCCTTTATTTTTTCCAGGGCCTGATCAAAAATACGAATAAACTCTACACGTTTTATTAAACCAGTTAACTTGTCCCGGCTTAACTCTTTTGCCATATCATCATGTACATCGCCCAGAACAGCATACAGACTGCGTTCCATTAGCGGCAGGTCAAATTCTTTAGTTGGAGACAGGCGACCATCATTAAGCATGGAAACAACTTCAGATAAGGTAAATACTCCCTGCTGAGTTCCTGACTTACCGACAAACACAAACACATTCTGGTTATCACTACCCCATATAAACTGCAGTTTTTCCTTATTATTCTTCTTTATGAATATAACGTAATCATTAACCTTAAGCCGTTTTGCAATGTGTTTATTATGCTGGGTCAGGGCATCGGATACTGGTTTGCTTAATTTTAAAATAGCAGTTTTATCTGACAACGCATAGCCATTGATTAATAACTTAGTAATAAACTCCTGGTTTAAAGTTATCGATGAAGTACTTTTTCGCCCTGTAAGATAATTTACTATCTTAGCAAGTAACTTTTTATCATATTGCTGAGTTTCTTTGAGGCCCTGTTTTAAAATATACAGAATGGTTTCATTATCAATAAATTCTTCATGCACATTTTCATCGATGCTTAGCAGAAGCATATCAATAACCTGCAGATACTGAGTCCACTGTACAGAGTCTCTGCCCTTTTCAAGATACGTTGTCACCAGAATCGGTATCCACTGATAACTGATTAAATCAGCAATAAGAGTCGGTATCGGTTTTTCTGCAAGTCGCATAGCCAGTTCATTGGTTACTATCTGCTGAGCATTCCACTTATCTATAAGCTTATTAATATTTTTATTATAATATTCGGCCTGAAGTTTAAGCAGCTGATTAAGTACCTCATGTACTTTTTCAAATACCTGTAACTTCCTTTGGTAGTTTTTAAGAATATAAAGAACAAAACCTCTCGCCTTAATATAAAATTTATTTTCTTCATCCTCAAAATCTGTCATAGCCAGGCGGTTAATAACAATTCGTGCCGGATTGGACCAGGACTCAAAAACATCCTTATGCAAAAGTGCCACCTTTAACAGCGGGATATGCATAAACAGCAATAATTTTTTTACTGGTTTTGTTAACAGCTCATCTGATGCTATAAAATTAAATAAACGGGTAATGATGTCCCTGGTATAGAGATATTCATTGATCATTTCATGGGCATATTTTTCTTTATCTATATGCTTATCCAGTTCAGTATCAACAACAAACTGTTCATCTTTATTGTTAAGTGCACTCTGTTCATGCTGTTTCTGAACCACTGTTAAATCATCCACCAGCTGCAGTAACTGCTGCTGGTATTCTTCTGAAGCAAAAAATTCACTACTGCCGTCTACCGCTTCATTATCTGATTTAAAGCTTAACAATTCCTTCAGGGTCTGATAGGTCGGAACCAGGTTTAAATTATTGTCAAGGGTTGTTATTTCCGTTTTATGTTCAGCCAGCTCAGGGCTTAGTAATTCTACCGGACGGGATGCCTGGTAATAAGCCGGTGGAATTCCCTGTGGCTGGTCAGAATACGCCTGATAGAGACTAGCTGCAGAAGAATAAGATACTTGCTGAACCGGTTCAGTTGATTCTGACGGGGCTTTAACAATAGTCAGTTTCTGTTTTTCAATAACCGGCAGGATATTGTTATCCATCAGGATATTATTGATTTCTTTATAGATCTCAAACAGGTGATTGTTCAGTACTTTTTCGAATTGCTTGTATAATTCAATGGCAATTTCATTAGTTTCAAAATACTTATGAACTACTTCAGCAAATTTTTTAAAAATAATCTCAGCTGAATATGGGTTTGTTATAATTTTGTCTTCATCAATACCATAAAGAAAGGCCAGCCGTTTTTTAATATGAGATAGGGGTTCTTTAAAATGGGGCTGGGTATTAACAATTATCTCATTAACCGCCAGCCAGTTTTCAAAATCATCCTGTGTGATTAAATCCAGATCTCCATAACTTTGTTCAGATGGTCTGTCTTTTTCTGTACAACAGAGTTTAAAATGCTCTTCCATGGCATTAATAAAATCAATTTTAAGCGTGGATTTAACTTTATCAATAATGGCAATAGCATCAAAGAAAAGCAGCTGAGTACTGTTAGTCCGGGATGTTTCGGCCCGTTCAAACAGAAAATCCCTGGCAACAGGGAAGAAAATATCGGTATTTTTGGAAAGATGGTTAAGAAAGACCTGCTGAATATGCTCTACAATTTGTCTGGAATTATTATCCAGTGAAGTATGCTTACTGTCCAGCCCCTGCTTTAACTGTTCCCTGCTGAGATTTATCAGGGCATTAATGGCAGGATTAATAATTTCAACGGCTATGGAATCATCCTGAATACGGTTGATCTTTACTTCCAGTTGAAAATTTTCAGGAGCCGTTTCATGAGCTATACTGAACGAGACATTCAGGCGTTCACCAATACGAAGTTTATCAGGAAGCGGCTGTTGTTCCGGCCATTTAAGCAGCAAACCATCAAAACCTACATTTTCTATAACAAAAGGCCATGAATGCCCCTCCTTATTATAGACTGTAGCATCGACTCTAAGTGGCGTTCGATGATGGTTTCTTCTTTCCAAGAGTTATCTCGTTATTTTCTCAATAAGAATATCAGGTATGATCTAAGAATAGTCGAAACGCTAATTTCTTCAAGCAATTTTCAGTGATAACAGTTGATTAACTGTTATGGATCCCCAGAATCTCATTTTTCCGGGCATTTTTCTGCTGTTTGGCATTATCATTACGCCGTTTATCTACTGCTGCCAGGTAATCTGCATCAATGTCACCGGTAACATACTTACCGTCAAAAACAGAACAGTCAAATTCTGTTATTTCATTATTACCTTTATGACAGGAGAGGATTAAATCATTAAGATCCTGGTAAATCAGCCAGTCAACACCGATTTCTCTGGCAATTTCTTCAGTTGTACGTCCATGAGCCACAAATTCCTCAACCGAAGGCATATCAATGCCATAAACATTAGGGTATTTAACCGCCGGAGAAGCCGATGCAAAGTACACTTTTCTGGCACCTGCATCCCTGGCCATTTTTACAATCTGGCTGGAGGTAGTACCCCGAACAATTGAGTCATCCACCAGCAGAACATTACGATTCTTAAACTCCAGTTCCATGGCATTGAGTTTTTGTTTGACTGATCTTTTTCGTTGTGTCTGGCCGGGCATAATAAAGGTCCGGCCGATATAACGGTTTTTCATAAAACCTTCCCGGTAGCGCACACCCAGGGTATTAGCCAGTTCCAGTGCCGAAGAACGACTGGTATCAGGGATGGGGATCACCACATCAATATCATGATCAGGGTATTTTTTCTTAATCTTTTTGGCCAGTCTCTCACCCATACGCAGGCGAGCCTTGTAAACGGATATATTATCCATAATAGAATCAGGACGGGCAAAATAAACGTGTTCAAAAATACAGGGAGAGTACCTGGGATGATCGGAACACTGGTGTTTAAATACTTCACCTTTAGCGGTAATAACCACCGCCTCACCGGGTTTAATGTCATCAATAAGTTCAAAACCCAGTACATCCAGAGCCACACTTTCTGAAGCAATACAGTATTCTACGCCCTCACTACTTTCGCGCTTACCATAAACTATGGGACGAATACCATTGGGGTCCCGGAAACCGACAATGCCATAGCCACTGATCATGGCCACACTGGCATATGCGCCCTTACAGCGTTTATGTACCCGGTTGATGGCATTAAAGACATCTTCTTCATTAATTCTTAATTTGTGCAGCGTCTGAATTTCATGGGCAAAAATATTCAGCAGGACTTCAGAATCCGAGTCAGTATTGAGGTGTCTTAAATCTTCATTATAAATTTCTTCCTTGAGTGTTTCGGCATTGGTTAAATTGCCGTTATGGGCCAGAGCAATACCATAAGGTGAATTAACATACAGAGGCTGGGCTTCTGCGGATGATGAGCTGCCCGCCGTCGGGTAACGCACATGCCCTATTCCCATTTTACCCTGCAAGCGAAGCATATCAATGGAACTGAACACATCTTTAACCAGTCCGTTATCCTTACGCAAATGCAGACGATTATGATCGTAGGTAACAATACCCGCAGCATCCTGACCGCGATGCTGTAATACGGTCAAACCATCATAAAGATCCTGATTCACATTGGACTTTGCAACAATACCAATAATGCCACACATAATGTTTATACCCAGTTAGTAATGAATTTTTGCAGCGAGATCCGGCGGCAGGTAAGCCTTCATCATCTCTGCGAGTTGTTGAAAATGAGAAATTAAAATCGATTCTTTCCACCAGAGATCCTGGGGTACCAGCGTAAAGCCGGCCAGAAGTACCAGCACCCCGACAATAAGGATGCCCCGGGCTATGCCGAATAACATGCCAATGGCCCGATCGGTACCGGACAGACCCGTTTTGTCCACCAGCGAACCAATCATATTGCCTACCAGAGCAGACAGTATCAGGGTGATAATAAATAGTATAGCAAAGGCCACCATAGCCAGAATAGACGGTGGTAAATTAAGATAAGGACCGATAAAGATAGCCATGGGGTGCATGTACATCAGACTCACCCAGATAGCCAGCACCCAGCCGGCCAGTGCCATGGACTCGCGCACAAACCCCCGCACGATGCTAATTACCGTAGAGATGGCAATTAAGACAATAATAATATAATCAGGCCAGATGAGTGACACTTATTATTCTCAATCATTTTATAAGCAGGCTATATTACCATACTCAGGTTTTATAGTTAACAATAATGGTTTTCTTTAGCTGGAACTGTTTTTCTATTTTTTTCTGGATGGATAATAACTGCTCATATTTCAGATAAGGACCGACCCGCAGGCGGTAGATTTTACCCTTTGATGTTTTAACCGACTCAATATAGGCTTTAAAGCCTTTTTTTCTTAATTTGTCACGCAAAGTAAAGGCATTATTGCTATTACTGAAACTGGCTATCTGTAAGGTATAGGCTTGACTTATTTTTTTTGTTTTGGGTTTACCGGCTGGTTTGAATTTTTCCGCAGGTACCACTTTAGCCGGTTTTGCTGTCTTGCTGATAGTAATTTTACGGGTAACCGCTTTAAGGTTTTCCTGGGTCACCTGTTTAATCGGTTTTTTAACAGTCGGAACTCGTTCCACCGGTATGGATTCAACGGCCTCTGGCAGCGGTACATTTTTAATGGGAGCAATTTCAGGCAGTTTTTTATTGAGTTCAGCCGGCAGCGGCGGGATATTGCTGCCGTAAATTTCCTGTTGAGAATCACTGCCGCTATTGAGCAATAAAGGAATAATAATAACGCCCAGTGAGACCAGAACAATAGCACCAATCAGGCGTTGCTTTATATTAACATCCGTCTGTTCTTTAATCATAGCGCTTATAAATCCGCTTTTGAAACTGTTCTTAAAACATAGCCATCGTTAATCATATTATTCACCAAAAAACCGTAAAGCCTCAGACACTGTAAAAAAAGAACCAAAAACAAGCAGATTGTTTTGATAACCCCCGCTGGTTTGCAGCTTATTATTATACTCATTATAGTGCTGATATGCCTGCTTAAAGTCTGCAAAACAATGTATTTCAGAACCCTGCCCCAGTTGTTCCTTAACAATTGTTCTAATGGCTTCAGCAGGCATGGCTCGCGGCGTATCCAGTTCAATAATGCTCCAGCTCTCAGCCAGCGTTTTAAACTCAGGCAATACGCTGGCAATATCCTTGTCTTTAAGCATGCCCACAATAATATGCCATTTACCGGGTACTGACAGTTCCTGCAGAGTCTTTATTAAAACCCTGGTAGCCTGCACATTATGTGCGACATCCGCAATAACCAGCGGTTCAGTTTTAAGGATCTGAAAACGCCCGGCAAGCGTCGCGGTTAATAACCCCTGCTTGATTTCAGCCTGGGTCACTGGCCATTGTGAACGGATTAACTGCAGAATAAACAGCACATTGGCGGCATTTTTCAGCTGTATCTGACCGCCCAGAGCAGGTAAAGGCAGGTTATAGTATGGTTCAAAACAACTGCTGTCAGCTGGCAGCCAGTCCCATTGCAGCTCTCTGAGCCGATAGTTATAATCCTTAGCGAACTGGTAAAATTCCAGCGCTTCCTCCGTTACTTTTTCAGCAATACTATTAATTAACGGCTCATCACCATAAATGGCCGGCTTGTTATTTCGATAAATACCGGCTTTCTCCAGGGCAATACTGTCCAGGTCATCACCCAGCCAGTCCTGGTGATCAAAATCCACAGTAGAAACAAAGGCAATATCCGGTTCTATGGCATTAACCGCATCCAGTCGGCCACCCAGTCCCACTTCCAGAATAACAATATTGCATTGCTGCCGGAAAAAGATCTCAATAGCCGCCAGGGTACCAAATTCAAAATAGGTCAGGGAAACAGCATCACGGCTGTGATTAATTCGGCTGAAAGCATCGCAAATAAGTTGATCGGTAACTGGAACCTGGTTAATGCGGATCCGCTCGTTGTATTGCTGAAGATGAGGGGAAGTATAAGTGCCGACCTTATAACCGGCCTGGGTCAGTATCGACTCCAGCAACGCCACTGTAGAGCCTTTTCCATTGGTTCCGGCAATAGTGATCACCGTATAAGGCATATTCACAGTCTGCTGTTCGGGCTGACTGAATTGCGGATACAGGCGATAAAGCACCTGTTTAAGGCGTTTCAGCCCCAGCTCAATTTCTGACGGGTGCAGGTTTTCCTGCCAGTCCAGCCATTGCTGCAGTTGGGTAAAACTGGCAGGATCAGAGGGCAGGATCAGCCCCCCCTGTTCATTAACATGGACAGAACATTAACCAGAGTTTTACCCATATCATGGCGGCTGACAATCATGTCTACAGCACCATGCTCAAGCAGAAATTCACTGCGCTGAAAACCTTCCGGAAGTTTTTCTCTAACAGTCTGTTCGATGACCCTGGGACCGGCAAAACCAATCAACGCTTTAGGCTCGGCCATATTAATGTCGCCCAGCATGGCAAAACTGGCTGATACTCCACCCATGGTCGGATCAGTCATCACCGAGATAAAAGGCAGACCCCGGCGACGCAGTTTACCCAGTGCTGCACTGGTTTTAGCCATCTGCATCAGGGAAAACAGGGCTTCCTGCATTCGTGCCCCACCGCTGGCAGAAAAGCAGACAAAAGGCAGCTCATTGTCAAGACAGTGATTAACGCAGCGGACAAATTTTTCCCCGACCACAGAACCCATGGAACCACCCATAAATTTAAACTCAAAGGCAGCGACAACCAGTGGAAAATCATTGATTTTACCTTCCATAGCAATCAGGGAATCTTTTTCTCCGGTAGCCTTCTGGGAAGCCGTGATCCTGTCCTTGTATTTTTTAGAGTCCTTAAATTTTAATTCATCCACCGGTTCAAGGTTTTCAAATAATTCAGTGGTTGAACCCTCATCAAACAGGTTCATTAAACGTTTACGGGCACCAATACGCATGTGATAATTACATTTAGGACAAACTTCCTGATTGCGTTCCAGTTCGACCCGATACAATACTGCACTGCAGGCCGGACATTTATCCCATAAACCTTCCGGTACACCTTTTTTCGATGCGCCGTCCGTACTAATGGACGGTAATAAGCGTGTAAACCAATTCATAGTCTATTCCAAATCAAAGTAACCTTAAGCCAGAATAAATCTGTTCAGTTACATTATGTGTATAATCAGGCATCCAGCGCAGTACGCATGGATGATAAAACCTGAGAGATATCTTTTATAATTTTTTCATTGCCGTCAGCATTATGAGCATTCTGTTCAACCAGGTTGACCAGGGCACTGCCCACTACTACCGCTTCGGAAACCCTGCCAATGGCCGCAGCCGTTTCCGCATTTTTAATTCCAAACCCGACCCCCACCGGCAGGTCAGTGACTTCATTAATAATTTTCAAACGAGCCGCAACTTCATCCGTATCCAGAGCAGAAGTACCTGTTACCCCTTTTACGGAAACATAATAGATAAAACCGCTGGCATACTGACAGATATGCTGCATCCGTTCACGGGTGGTCGTGGGTGAAAGCAGGAAAATCGGGTCCAGATCATGTGTTTTTAAAGCAGGGACATAGTCTTCAGCTTCTTCCGGTGGAATATCCACGGTCAGAACGCCATCAACACCAGCATCCTGGGCCGCTTTAGCAAAGCGTTCATAACCCATAATTTCAACAGGATTGAGGTAGCCCATTAATACTACTGGAGTGGTATTATTTTTTTCCCTGAAAGTTTTAATCATAGCCAGCACATCGGTCAGGGAAGTGCCGTAAACCAGAGCGCGCTCACTGGCCTTCTGGATCACCGGACCATCAGCCATAGGATCAGAAAAAGGCACACCCAGTTCAATTATATCAGCCCCGCTGTGCACCATGGCATGCATTAAATCCACAGTAATATCAGGATTAGGGTCGCCCGCCGCCACATAAGGGATCAGGGCTTTTTTATTTTGTTTTTTTAGCTGTTCAAAACAGCTTTTTATACGACTCATGTTATAAGACTCATGTTGTACAAATCGTGCCTGTTTTTTAATTTAAAGCTTTTTAATTTAAAGCAGTTTAAACCGGTTTAATTAGAATTCAATACCGTCAATAGTGGCCACGGTATGGATATCTTTATCGCCACGGCCCGATAAATTAACCACAATAATTTGGTCCTTATCCATAGTCGGTGCCAGTTTTTTAACATAGGCAATGGCATGACTGGATTCCAGAGCCGGCATAATACCTTCCACCTTCGTTAATTCATGAAAAGCATCAAGTGCTTCTTCATCAGTTACGGCCACATAATTAGCCCGACCTATATCTTTTAGCCAGGAATGTTCAGGACCGACACCGGGGTAATCCAGGCCGGCGGAAACCGAATGGGTTGGAATGATCTGACCGTGTTTATCTTCCATCAGATAGGTACGGTTACCATGCAGCACACCGGGTTTACCGGCACATAAAGGGGCTGCGTGTTCACCGGTTTCCAGACCATGGCCGGCTGCTTCTACACCGTACATGGAAACTTCCTGATCATCCACAAAAGGATAAAACAGGCCGATAGCATTGGAACCGCCGCCAATACAGGCTACCAGTGCATCGGGAAAACGGCCTTCATGCTCCATGATCTGCTGCCTGGTCTCACGACCGATAATGGCCTGAAAATCCCGTACCAGGGCGGGATAAGGATGAGGCCCGGCTGCCGTGCCGATAATATAAAAAGTTTTATCGATATTGGTAACCCAGTCACGCATGGCTTCATTAAGTGCATCTTTCAGGGTTCTGGAACCGGATTCAACAGAAACTACCCGGGCTCCCAGCAGTTTCATACGATACACATTAAGCGCCTGGCGCTGAATATCCTCAGCCCCCATGTAAACAACGCACTCCAGTCCTAAACGTGCAGCCACAGTGGCTGTCGCCACACCATGCTGCCCGGCACCGGTTTCAGCAATAATTCGGGTTTTACCCATGCGCCTGGCCAGCAGCATCTGACCAACGGTATTATTGACTTTATGTGCACCGGTATGATTTAAGTCTTCACGTTTAAGGTAGATTTTTGCTCCACCCAGTTCCCGACTCATGCGCTCAGCAAAATACAGCGGTGAAGGCCGGCCCACATAATTTTTCAGGTCATTATCCAGCTCTTCCAGGAATTCGGGATCCTGCATATATTTAATATAGGCCTGTTTTAATTCCTCTAAGGGTTCCATTAAGGTTTCAGGCACAAACATACCGCCATACTGACCAAAATGGCCTTTCTTATCGGGCATGTCAGACAGTCTGGTTTCCGTCTGCGTATCGCTAGTCATATATCTTACCGTTAAAAATTATAATTATTGCCGTACTTTTATCTGATATTTATCTGGCATTATTAATAAACCGGGTGATTTCAGCCCGGTCTTTTTTACCTTTTTCTGCCTCAGTTTTTTTCTCTACACCGCCGCTGACATCCACCGCATAAGGTTTAACCTGAGCCACTGCCTGGGCGACATTATCCGCATCCAGGCCGCCTGCCAGAATGACCGGCTTATGCAGATCAGGCGGTATTTTATCCCAGTTAAAGGCTTTCCCGGTACCGCCGGGCACGCCTTTTACATAAGTGTCCAGCAATAATGCCCGGGCAGAGGCATAATGTTCCTGAACTTCATATAAATCCAGTCCTGGTTTCATTCGTATGGCCTTGATATAAGGGCGTGTAAACGAAGCGCAGAAGCTTTCTGTTTCATCACCATGAAACTGCAGGATATCGATTTTAACCTGTTCAATTACCTGTTCAATCAATGCTCGTTCTGCATTAACAAACAGGGCCACAGAACTGGTAAACGGCGGAATATCAGCCACTATATTACGGGCCTGCTGAACATCTACATGACGTGAGCTGGGCGGATAAAAAACCAGGCCTATGGCATCTGCACCTGCCCGGCAGGCATAAAGTGCATCTTCACTACTGGTAATCCCGCAAATTTTTATCCTGGCCATCTTTTTATCTCGGTCATTATCCCGGCTCTTATCCTGACCTTCTATCCTGACATCCGAAAACCGTTAAACCCATGTCAATTTAACGTTGAATTATCCCATATTCTGGTCTTTTTGCCTATAGAAACAAGACTTTTACTTAAACAAATATTACTATATAAGTGAATAAACATTATCTTATAAAGGTGTATTTTGTGCGCAAGTCCATGTTTCTGTTTTTACTGTGCTGCTTGTCAGGCATTATAAGCATTCAGGCTGAAGAACCTTCTTATACCATTACTGACAATGCTATTAGTGAACCTCTGAATAATTTAACAGGCGATCCTGCTAGAGGCCGTCTGCTGGCAAAGAACAGGAATAAGGGTAACTGTATTTCCTGTCATCAGCTGCCGATACCAGAAGAGGAATTCCATGGCACTATCGGTCCTGCCCTGTATGATATCAGTAATAAATTTAATGCGGCAGATCTGCGTTTACGGATTGTGGATATGCAGCGTTTAAACCCGTTTACTATTATGCCCAGCTATTACCTCAGTACCCGGTATATTAACCGCATTGCACCTCAATATGAGGGTACCACCATTCTCAGTGCTCAGGAGGTAGAAGATTTAATTGCCTATCTTAAGACCTTAAAAGCACCGGATAAGGCTATAGAAGCCAATACCCTGCCAATACCTGACGGCCTTAAATCCGGTTATGAGTTTATTTCCCAGGAAGCCCGGGAAATGCAGGATGATGATTTTCAGAATCCGGGTTATGAATTAATTGAACTGGGGAAAAAATTATTTGCCCGGCCCTGTGATGATGATAAAAGCTGTGCCAGCTGTCACGGTGCCGACGGTGAACAGCTCTCCCCTGCCAGTATTGCACAATACCCGAAGTTTATTGCCGAACTGGGTAAACCATTAACCCTGCGAGATCAGATTCAACGCTGCTGGGAAAACCAGCTGGATAATCTGCCCCTGCTGTATGATGACAGAGAATTACTGGCCCTGGAAACCTTTTTGCGTTATCTGGCCCAGGGTGAAAAAGTCAATGTAGATGTCAGCGGCCCCATGAAACCGTATTATGAAGCCGGGAAAAAATTATATTATACCCGTTTCGGACAGATGAATATGAGCTGTGATCATTGCCATGATGTCCATACAGGGAAAATGCTGCGTGGTCAGAAACTGTCTCAGGGACATACCAATGGTTTTCCGGAATACCGTCTTGAAGCTCAGAAAATGATTAATCTCCCACAGCGTTTAAGGGAATGTTTCCGCTCTCTGAGGGCAGAAACCTTTGAACAGGATTCTGATGAATTTCGCGACCTGGAAATTTATCTCAACGCCAGGGGGAATGGCCTGCCCATCGAAACGCCTGCTATCCGTTATTAATCTAAATTAAGCAGAAATTTTATAACTGGACTGGCCTTTTAACAATCGGCTGTACTGGTTATAAAATTTAGCCACCTTGCTTAAGCGCCTGCCGGTGTCAGAAGATGTACTGATCTTCCCTTCAATCAGACCGTCAAGAAATTCTGCCACGGTATAGGAAAAACGATTTAAACGTTGTGCCTGTACCATTTCAGAAAGCACCTTAATAAAGCGAATGGAGGACTGAAACTGGATTAAATTATCCAGATTTTCCGGACTATCTTCCACATTTTTTGTACGACTGTTTATTTCTGATAATAGTTGTTCAAATTCATCGATAAAAACATCCAGTTTCTCGTTATTGCGGATATTTTCAAATTCCTGCAGCCATTGTTCATCAGCCATCTGAATATCAGTATTGAGCTCCTGAAAGGCGCTGATCCGTTGATCCAGGGTACTTTGATTAACTTTTCTAATCTCTGCCATTGAATTGAGCGGATCAGATATTTCATCACTCATTAAAGGGCTGTTTATTTCATCACTCTGAATATCAGCCATGGTATTATGCACATCCCATTCAGGCTGAAACGCCGCCTCAAGTATATTTTTATCTTTAAGACGAGTTTTTAAATGCTTAACGTCGGTATCATCAACACTATCTGAAGAGGTATTATTAATTGCTGTGTCAGTCCCTGAAATATTAGTATCTAAACTATCAGTTTCTGGATTGTCCGGGTATTTTGTAACGGGTATATGAATAAACTCATCATCCGGCTGCTCTCTGGCTCTGAAAAAAAACAACATAAACAGAAAAAGCATGGCTATTCCCAGAAACAGCAGAAGGTATTTTACATCTGATGATTGGGCAACTAACTGGTCAATAAATGAAGAAAGCTGGTTTACAAAACTGGAATTTAAAAAATCGGTTAAAAAGTCGGATAAATACTCAGACATAAAATAGCTGCCCTGTTGATCTGGACTTACTGTGAGCGGATGTTCAATACTTCCATGCATTACCATGCACCTTCTGAACGACTTATAAACATTAACACATATTAATATTATATCTCAGATTATTCTAAGGAACGTAAAAATTATCTTACTTTCGTTTAATTTCTGGTGTATTTCCAGGAAATAGCAAAAGCCGCAAAGGATAATACGGCGGCCAGAATAAAGGTTAAGGTGGAACCCTGACTTTCCCACAGGTAACCGCCGTACAGGCTGCCAATAGCACCGCCGACACCAAAACTGACACTGCTGTATAGCGCCTGCCCCTTGCCCTGGTTATTACCTTTGAAAAAACGATGGATATAAGCAATGGCTACTGCATGGTAGATCCCGAAGGTTGAAGCATGAAATATCTGGGCAAAAGTGATTAACAGGGCATTATCAATAAAGAAAGCAATCATCAACCAGCGCAGAGAACCGGAAAACAGGCTGGCCAGCAGCAGGTTTCTGAACCCAAAGCGTTTAACCAGCCAGGGCATCAGCGCAAAGGCCACAACCTCAGACAGTACACCTATAGCCCAGAGAAGGCCTATCCAGGATTTTTCATAGCCATGCTCTTCTGCATAGATTGAATAAAACGTGTAGTACGGACCGTGACTGGCCTGTACCAGCAGGCAGGCTGTTAGCAGAGCAATGACTTCCGGGCGTTTGAGGATCTGTACAATACTGGTATGGGCCTCATGATACTCATTGCCGTTATGCTCACTGACCAGAAAGGTTGAAACGGCAATACCGGCTAACAGCATAGTCACTACTATGGGCAACTGACTGACCGGCATGGACATTAATACCCAGCCCATAATTGTCACTGCGACTACAAATCCCAGAGAGCCCCATATCCGGATCCAGCTGTACTGGTCTGCTTTTTTTCCAAGATGATTAAAGGTCAGGGCTTCATACTGGGGTAATATAGCATTCCAGAAGAAACTGAAAACCATTAATACCAGAAACAGTGCCCAAAAGCCGTTGACCAGAAAAATCGACGAAAAACCCAGCAGTGAAAGGATGGCACCAATACGGATAATAGTCAGCCGGTTTCCACGGTGATCGGCAATCCAGCCCCAGATATAAGGCGCCACAATTTTGGTGCTCATAATGACGGCAATTAACTGTCCGATTTGCACTGGATCATAGCCGGCATCGGACAGATACAGACCCCAATAGGGTATAAAAGCGCCCAGAGTGGCAAAATAAAACCAGTAAAAACTGGACAGACGCCAATATGGAATATTTTTAATCAAGGATTTTGATCTGGGTGCCTGGTGTTTATGAGTCAGGTTGGGCAGGAATAACTGGTGTTATTGACTGCACATCCGCATTCTGCGCCCGATGGCGCAGCAGGTGATCCATCAGCGTAATAGCCAGCATGGCTTCCGCTATCGGAGTAGCCCGAATGCCGACGCAGGGATCATGACGCCCCTGGGTAACCACTTCAATTGGTTCACCATTGACATCCACACTTCGTCCAGGCAGGCGCAGACTGGAAGTTGGTTTGAGAGCAATATGCACCACAATATCCTGACCTGAGGATATACCGCCCAGAATACCGCCCGCATGATTAGAAAGAAAACCTTCCGGAGTGATTTCATCCCGATGCTCGGTACCCTTTTGTTCTACGCTGTCAAAGCCGGCACCAATTTCAACACCTTTTACAGCATTAATACTCATCATGGCATGGGCAATATCTGCATCCAGACGGTCAAAAATCGGCTCACCCAGACCGGGTAGCATACCGCTGGCCACTACGGAAACTTTAGCACCCACCGAATTACCCTCTTTTCTGAGGGCATCCATATAGTCTTCCATGGGCTTGATCTGGCGCTCATCGGGACTGAAAAATGGGTTAATATTGACCAGCTCCCAGTTAAAATGATCGTCACCAGGCTGAGCTGTTTTAATAGGGCCAAGCTGGGACAGATAGCCTCGAATTTCAATGCCGTAAACATCTTTCAGATATTTTTTAGCAATACCTCCGGCCGCTACCCGTGAAGCAGTCTCTCTGGCCGAAGAACGGCCGCCGCCGCGATAATCCCTGAAACCGTATTTCTGCTGGTAAGTATAATCAGCATGGCCGGGACGAAAGGTATTTTTGATATTGCCGTAATCTTTGGAACGCTGATCTTTATTATAAATAACCAGTGATATGGGCGTACCCGTGGTTTTACCCTCAAAAATCCCAGACAGGATCTGCACTTCATCATCTTCCCGGCGCTGAGTGGTATGCCGGGATGTACCCGGTTTACGGCGATCCAGATCGGTTTGCAGATCCGCTTCAGATAATTCCAGCCCGGGAGGACAGCCGTCCACAATACAGCCAATTGCCCTGCCATGGCTTTCACCAAATGAACTAACAACAAATAATTTTCCAAAGGAGTTTCCAGACATAGCACGCCAACCGTTTTAAATAAAAGAGTTACTGTTTTTTGAGAATTAAATCACATTCTGTGAATGTGATACAAAACTGCTGCATTTACAGTGAAAAAGTTCATTAATCGTTCAGGATAAGGGTGAGATTATATCAGTAAATCAAGAGGGAAAGGAGTTCATCATGTTTAATTTCAAAACATTGACAATCAGTCTCACCGTGTTAATTGGCTTAACAGCCCAGACAGCACTTTATGCCAAAGGTCAATCACATATATCTTATGAGTATGTCCCGGTCATCAGTGCCACACCGGTTTCCAAAATCATCCAGCATTCAACCCCCTACCAGGACTGCTGGTCTGAACAGGTTCAGATTGAACCATCCCGGACTCAATCAGCTCAGAACAGTTATTTTGATGCCATGTTCGATCAAAACTCATATACTGGAACAGTACTCGGCACACTGGTCGGCGGCGGTATCGGTAATGCCCTGGGTCACAGTAAGTCTAATAAGAAAGCCGGAGCTGTAGCCGGCGGTATACTGGGCGGTGCGGTTGCTTATGACCTGACTCATAACCGGCGTACAATTCCTGAATTCAACAGAGCCAGATATGAAACCCGGCAGCATTGTACTACCCGTTACAAAACCTATGAAGAAGAAAAGGTAGTAGGCTATCGGGTACGTTACCGTTATAATGGCAGTGAATACACTACCCAGACTAAACATGAACCTGGTGATACTTTACGCATGAAACTGGTGGCAACCCCTGTGGAGGACTAAAATGCGAGCCTTGCTGATAGAAGATGAAGTTCAGCTTCAGGAGCAGATCCGCGGCCAGTTAGAGGCTGAGCATTTTCAGGTCGATGTGACCGGCAACGGCAAGGAAGGCCTGTACTTTGCCAGCGAATACCCGGTAGATATTGCCATTATTGATATCGGGCTGCCGGAACTGTCAGGCATAGACATTATTAAAGCCTTACGCAAACAGGGCAGCACTTTGCCGATACTGGTGCTTACCGCCAGAGGCCGCTGGCAGGACAAGGTAGAGGGACTGGAAGCCGGTGCCGATGATTACCTGGTTAAGCCCTTTCATATGGAAGAACTGCTGGCACGCATTAATGCCCTGCTGCGCCGGGCTTCTAATAGCAGCTCACAGGAGATCTGTTATGGCCCTGTCTGTATAAACCCTGACAGTCAGCAGACCACCCTGTCCGGTCAGCTTCTGGAGCTCACTGAATTTGAATATAAAATTCTCGAATACCTGATGCGCCGGCACAATAAGGTTATATCCAAATCCGAACTGTCTGATTATCTTTATCCTCACAATGAGGACCGGGACAGCAATGTACTGGAAGTTATTATGGGCCGGCTGCGCAAAAAACTGGCTCCCGATGGCCGGTTAAAGCCCATAGAAACCGTACGCGGCCGGGGTTACCGGTTTAACCTGCAATAAGCGGCGCTCACCCTTGAATAACCTGTCCATTTATTTTAACTCCATCAATAAGCGGATTATTATCGGGGCGGTCATTGTGGTCAGCCTGTTTGTTATTTTAACCGGTTATACCCTGAATAAAGCCTTTTATAACAACGCCTTTTCCGCCTTAAAAGAACGCCTGACCGGGCAGATTTACCTGTTAATGGCAGACCGGGAACTCAATGCTGTTAATCCGCAAAACAGTCCGCAAAAACTGACTGTCGACATCCTTAATCATGATGTCAGCCTGTCCGCCTATATTACTCAGGCCGACGGAACCATCTTATGGCATTCTTCCGGCAGCAATCCCCGCCATCTGCCGCCGGGCAGAACCATTATTCATGGTAAAAAAGTTTTTCAGACCTTTACTGTGGACGGCAAGGACTATATCGGCCTGAGCATTGCCATTTTCTGGAATCTAAATAACCGCCAGACCCCGCTTATTTACCATATCAGTGATGATCTCAGTGAACTATACCAGATCATTGACAGTTATCAGAAAAGCCTCTGGAGCCATTTATTATTAATGTCCGTTACCCTGCTGATCAGCCTGTTTGTTATGCTGCGCTGGGGTCTGAAACCCCTGCGAGATGTGGAATATGAAATCAAGGCCGTTGAACAGGGTGAACAGGAACTATTACAGCAGGACTACCCCCAGGAACTGCAGCCGCTCACCCGTAATGTTAACGAACTGATCCGTTATGAACGTCAGCAGCAGGAACGCTACCGAAACGCCCTCGCCGACCTGGCCCATAGCCTGAAAACGCCTCTGGCCATTATTCAGGGACAGAGTTTCGATAAACAGTATCCTGAAAATTATATTGAACAGGTCGATAAAGCCGTACAACGAATTAACAATATTGTTGAATACCAACTACAGAAAGCCAGTACCACCAGCCCGTCCCCTCATATCCAGTACCTGAAACTTGAGCCGGTTATAAAATCCCTGCTTGACAGTATGAAAAAAATATATCGGGAAAAAGCCATTCAATTTACCACTCAAATAACGCCCGGTATCCAGTTTAAAATGGATGAAGGCGATTTAATGGAAATACTGGGTAACCTGCTGGATAATGCCTGTAAATGGTGTAAGGACAGCATAGATATTGAAGTAAGCCAGGATTCCACTCAGCTCAGTATTATTATTGAAGATAACGGCCCCGGTATTAAAACAGAAAAAATAACTACCATTACCCGACGCGGTGTACGAATTGATGAACTGACACCCGGACATGGCGTCGGCCTGGCCATTGTACAGGATATTGTTACTGCCTATAATGGCCACATTGAATTTGGCCCATCTGATAAGGGTGGTTTAAAGGTAGCAGTGAGTTTTAAGCTATAATCCTAAATAACAGAACCTTAACCACCCAACTGGTTTTATATGACATTACTTATCTTTTATCTGGCACTGGCTCTACTGGTGTCATTCCTGTGCTCCATTCTGGAAGCCGTTTTTCTGTCTATTCATAGCAGTTATATTGCTTCTCTGGGTGAACAGCCAAAACTCAAAAAGACCCTGACTCAATTAAAGCAGAATATGGACAGCTCCATTTCCTCCATATTAATTCTTAATACTATTGCCCATACTATGGGCGCTGCCGGTGTGGGAGCGGAAGCGGTCAGAATATTCGGTATCGAATGGCAGAGCCTGATAGCGGTAATTTTAACCCTGCTGATCCTGTATTTTTCTGAAATTATCCCCAAGACCATTGGTGCCACCTACTGGCGAGAACTGGCCAAACCCACGGCTTATATTATCAGGATATTAACGGTCGTACTTATGCCCCTGCTATGGATTTCCAGCCAGCTGACCAATCGTATTAAAAACAGCAAGAAACACGGCCTGACCCGTGAAGAAATAATGGCCATGGCTGAAATCGGCGAAGAAACGGGTATCCTGGCTGAGAATGAAACCCAGCTGATAGAAAACCTGCTGACCCTGAAACAGACCCAGATAGAAAATATTCTGACCCCGCGCAGCGTGGTTTTTACGCTTAATGCCGATCAAAGCATTGAATCGGCTTTAAAAGAAGACAACCTGTTTATCTATTCCCGTATCCCGGTTTATCAGGACAACAAGGACAATATTACTGGAATGGTGTTTGCCAGAAGTATTTTACGAGCCATATCCATGAACCAGAATGTCTCTGCCCCTATAAAAACCCTGACCCGTCCGGTACACAGTGTCCCTGAACATATGCCGGTTTATTTCCTGCTGGATCAGTTTATCAGCCGCAAGGAACATTTATTCCTGGTACACGATTCCTACCGGCAGTTTTCCGGAATTGTTACCCTTGAAGATGCTCTGGAAACTCTGCTGGGCAGAGAAATTATTGATGAAGCGGATAAAGTTGAAGACATGCAGAAATACGCCTTAAAAAAAGCCGCCATGTGGAAAAAGCATTTAAGTCAGCAGTCAGGATCCGGTAAGCCTTAAACTTAATTTTCAACACATGATTCAATAATCCTGAAAGCGCATTATGCGCCACCAAAATACTGCTCAAGCTGCTCTCTGGTTAATAAAAATACTCCATGTCCGCCGTGCTCAAATTCCAGCCAGTAAAACGGGATATCCGGATAACGTTCCTGCAGGGCATATTCACTATTGCCCACTTCGACAATTAAAATTCCTTCAGGGTAAAGGTGTTCCGCTGCCTGCTCCAGCATGGGTATAACCAGATCCAGACCATCTTCACCTGCAGCCAGACCCAGTTCCGGTTCGGCATGATATTCTGTGGGCAGAGTAGACATATCTTGTGCATCCACATAAGGCGGATTGGAAACAATAATATGGTATTGCTGCCCTTTAAGATTGCTGAACAGATCCGACTGCACAATATTAACCTGATCCACCATCTGATGCTGTTCTATAT
The DNA here is from genome assembly GCA_027012135.1 of Gammaproteobacteria bacterium. GTDB lineage: Bacteria > Pseudomonadota > Gammaproteobacteria > GRL18 > GRL18 > JANELJ01. The sequence goes on along the minus strand of JALUZF010000027.1, from coordinate 6,473 downwards.
TCTGTAATGCCACATCCAGTGCATCTTCAGAAATGTCAGCCGCATCCACCTCAGCATGGGGGAAATAACTGGCACAGGCAATGGCGATACAACCGCTGCCGGTGCATAAATCAAGAATACGTTCAACCTTTTCAGGTTCCACCCAGGGTTCAAAATGATTCTGAATTAATTCACAAATCGGTGAGCGCGGTACCAGTACCCGTTCATCCACATAAAAAGGCAGGCCGCAGAACCAGGCTTCGTGAGTCAGATAGGCCGCCGGAATTTTTTCCTTTGCACGTCGAAATAAAATACTGGCAACAGCCAGTTTTTCATTTTTTGTTAACTGTGAAGAAAAATAAAGTGAGTGGGTATCCGGCTCAAGATTTAGCGTATGCAGTACCAGGTAAGCCGCCTCATCAATGGCAGTGGCATTGCCATGTCCGTAATACAGCCCGGCCTTTTTGAATAGACTGGCACCAAAACGAATAAAATCGGTAATGGCATGCAAAGACAGAATGATTTCTTCTTTAGTATAAGCAATCTCGCTCATATGTTCCTCTTACAATTTATTTTCCGAAACAGCGCCCTACGGACTGTTGCGCACAAGTTTTACCATCAAACCAGATGGTACTATCCAGATTTGCGCCAATCAGTTTAATGCCCCGGCCTTTGGCATGAGTTAAATCCGCATAACTAAGATCCGCCCCGCTAAAATCCGTTCCGCTCAGATCCGCCCCTCTTAAGTCTGCTGCCTTTAAACTGGCACGGCTGAAATCAGCACGACTGAGATCGGCTAAGGACAAATTGGCATAATCAAAATGACTTTCTCTGGCGTCAGTGTCTGCAAAACGACTGCTTTGCAATAAGGCATTTTTAAAACTGCTGTTTTTTAAATTCAGTCTGGAAAAGTCCCTGCGCTGCAGATGACAGCCGTCAAAAACACTGCGGTCCTGTCCTGTAGCATTACAGTCAATGATGTCCAGCGGTTTATCAGGAGTAAACACAAACATGGCATAAATTATTGCCGCTACAATGGCAAAAAAGGATATCATGCCCAGCATACTGACCGTTTTAATTCTTAAATGAGTAATTTTTTTACGCGGCTGGTAAATCTGTTCCTTACCATCCCCGTCAACTTCCCGGACTTCCCCTCTTTCATCGGCCCAGCGTCGGGCTGCCCTGAGGCGTTCCTTATAATTATCTTCATTACGGTATTTTAATACCTCGGGCATGACTTCCCGTATTGATGATGCCTTACGCCAGGTCTGTTTATCCTGACTTAACATGTCCGATGGATGTACCCGGCCCAGCAAAATCTGTTTACTAATCAAACCAGTGGGAAACGGCCCCTTGATTTTTCCCTTGCGCCGGATATACCAGAGCTGATTATCATGACTCATAAATTTTAATTATCCAGATTTGGTTTATACTTAAATATAGCCTAAATTCACTCACTTGACTAAATAACGATAATGCAGCCTATTGATCTTGCCAGACTGGTAAAAAGCCTGTCTGAAAATACATCAGGAAAAACCCCCGAAAGCAGCAGTGTTGAAAGCCAGCGTCAGGCTATCGGTTTGCTGCTCAAACAGACCCTGAAAAGTCTGGCCAGTGATGGATTACTCAGCGTTGATACCCAGAAAGCTCTGATTTCTGCTAAAAATATTCTGCCCGGTGAATTTACCCAAATGTTTATTCAGGAACGCCTGCTGCAGCACAAACTCGCTGAACAACTGGCTGCCCAGGTTATCAAGGCTGCCCCGCTAACCCAGTCCACAGTAAACCAGTGGTTTTCCGGCCAGTTGATTCAGGCTATTGTCCTGCAGGCTCCCAAAAATGGACTGGCCACTTTTCTGGTCAATCCGCAGGGGCAGTTCGATCCAGCCCTGCTGGTCGGTATAATACAATCAAAACCTGACTCAAAACTCAGTGATACCCTGATGCGCCAGTCTCAACAGGTCCGTATAAAAACCGATCTGAGTCTGCAGGCCGGTCAGCAGTTATTACTGGAAGTCATTAAAGCCAACCGTAGTTTTAGTTTTAAACTGAATTCAGAACCCGCCCAAAGCCAGCTGGTCAGCCGGCATCTAAACCTGCTCGTTAATAAACAACAGGCACTGGTGAATATTCTCAGTTCATTAAATGAAATCAACCAGCAAAAAGCAAGTGCCCAGAAAATATTTACCCCCCAGTTTATCCAGCAGGTAAACCGATTTATTGAACAGATACCCCGCTTTTCTCAGCTGGACAATAGCAAGGCTCTGCAGCAGGCTGTTCGTGATTCAGGACTGTTTCTGGAAAACGCTCTGGCAAAGGAAGCCCGTGCCGGAACCACTGGTTCAGGTGTTACTGCTGCCAGCTACGGCAGCAATACTGCTGCAGATTTTAAGGCCGGTCTGCTGCAGTTACAGAATATGTTGCAGAACGGTGAGGCTCTGGTGCTGCCTAAAAACGTATCCGCTTACGGCAAAGCCTACAATACTATGCTTCAGAGCCAGTTACAGGAATTACAGAACCAGTTGCAGCGTTTTTTTGAATTGCCGGCTAAAGTCAGTCATGCCCAGGTTCAGAAACCTGTAAAAGCGGAACTGAACCTGTTCCTGTTAAATAACCCGCTGGTTATCCAGGCCCATATTCTGGATAAACTGGATGGTGCCCTGGCCCGTATTGTCAGTACCCAGTTACAGAGCAGAGAAAGCAGTGATCAGGCCTTTTATAATTTTGAGATCCCCTTTCGGCATAATAACCAGACAGAAGTTCTGCAGCTGAAAGTCCGTGAGCAGTTTAAACAGAAAGAACAGCAGAAAGGCAATAAAATCTGGACGGTTAATCTGGCCTTTCACCTGGAAAGCCTGGGCGGCATCAGAATCTATCTAACCCTGGACAAACTGGATCTCAGTATTCAGGTATGGTCCGAAGAACAGCATGCTCAGCAGATATTCCAGCAAAACTTTTACCAGCTTAAAGAACGCCTGAGTGATGCCGGCTTTAACATCACTCAGCTTAAAGCCTTTCATGGCATCCCTGAGCAGGCCAGAAAAGAATACCGGGACAGTCCTTTTATCATTGATGAACAGGTGTAATGTGAAACAGGATAAAGCATTAAAAACAACCGATGACAGTGTGATTAAACAGGCTATTGCTCTGCATTATGATGAGTCTCGAAGCAGACCTGTTCCGCAGGTGACGGCAACCGGACAGAATGAAATTGCCGAACAGATCCTGGAACTGGCCCGGCAGCATAATATACCTGTTCATGAGGATGCGGATCTGGCGGTCCTTCTATCCCAGCTGGATTTATATGAAGATATTCCGGAAACACTGTACCAGGCTGTAGCTGAAGTACTGGCTTTTGCTTATATTATTTCCGGGAAAACACCGAAGGGATTTTAGCTTTCAGGTTTTATGTTTTGGGGATCAGCTTCCAGGGTCTTGCTGGCCTGTTGGGATTCTCGTTTAAACTGGACTTTTAATAAAGCCGTAAAGGCTGAGACATTACCAATTAGCATTCTGGAGATGATTTCAGCAGTAACCACGACAATCATCCCGGGAAGAATAATATGCAGATTGCCGGTCAGTTCCATTAAGGCTACCAGAGCCGCCAGGGGGGCTCTCAGGACAGCGCTCATCATGGCCACCATACCTATCATGGCATAGAAACCAGCCGACCCCTGGTAAAAGGGATAATAAGCCTGAACCAGCAATTCACTGATGCCGCCTATGGCGCCCCCCATAATTAGGGACGGGCCGATCAGACCGCCGGGCAGACGGACACCGGCAGAAATCGCCGTGGCGACCAGCTTGGCCATTAATAGAATAAACAGAGCCTGTATGCCGTAGTCATTATGAAAGATCCTGTTCACGGTATCATAACTGACCCCCATAATCTCTGGTGCCCATTGTGCCAGGGTGCCCGTGATCAGCCCTGCAAGGACAAAGGCATATAAAGGCCGCCAGTGATAGCTTAATTCCGCTGTCAGTGCACTGAGCCTTATAAAGCCGGACGCCAGAAAACCAATCAGAACACCCATTATTACAATCACCGGCAGTTCACTCAGCGAACCGATTGACAGTGCCGGTACTGCAAAGGCCGGGCTTTGCCCATAAACCAGCCGGCTAATCACAGTACCAACAACCGATGCAATAATAATCGGTACAATATTATTAATTTTATAACGTACCCGTAATACTTCAATAACAAAAATCACCCCGGCCAGTGGGGTATTAAAAGCCGCTGCAATAGAGGCAGCACCGCCGGCTGCGGCCAGAAGATATTCTTCATGCCGGCTCAGTGCCATTTTCCTGCCCACCAGAGCGGCATTAGCCGCACCCAGATGAATGCCCGGCCCTTCTCTGTCCACGGAATGACCGGAAACAATGGCCAGCAGACCGCCAAAAAACTGTACTACTGCATTGGTAAAAGGCAGTGACTGTTTACGAAAACGCATATAGTTGAGCATATGCACAATGCCCACTGAGCGGTTGGCTGGCGGCAGCCGTTCATAACACCAGCCCAGAATAATAGCCCCGGCAATGGGCAGAAGCCAGCGCTGCCAGCCCGGCAATACTTCATAATTACCGATAATCCCGCCGGGCAGCAGCCAGGACTGGCTTAATTCAATAGATTTTCGGAACAGGGTCACCAGTATTCCGGCCATCAGGCCGACCAGTGTCGCCAGCAGTGAGATCCTCAACAATTTTTTATTTTTTGTCGTCGTTTGCACTGCTATATTCTCATGCCGTATAGATTAGGCCGGTAAATTAAACCTAAATAAATCAGTTAAACAAGCGGAAATAATTATCCCGGGTGATCCGGGCAATATGTTCTGTACTGCAGTTTCTCAGTTCAGACAGAAATTCGGCAATATAGGACACATAGGCCGGCTGGTTTTTTTTGCCCCGCATCGGCACCGGGGCCAGGTAAGGTGAATCTGTTTCTATTAATAGCCGGTTATCCGGCACCATGGCGGCGACTTCCTGTATGGAACGGGCATTTTTAAAGGTTACAATACCGGAAAAGGATATATAAAACCCCAGTTCCAGGGCTTTTTCAGCGGTGGGGATATCCTCCACAAAACAATGCATAACAGCACCGCACTGGCTGGCATTTTCCTGTTCCAGAATCTTAAGAGTGTCTTCTTTGGCGTCGCGGGTATGAATGATAAGAGGTTTGTTAGTAGCAATGCCAGCCTGAATATGAGTGCGAAAGCGCTGTTTCTGCCACTCAAAGTTCTCTCCCCTGGGACAGGTACCCTCATTCATATAATAATCCAGCCCGGTTTCACCAATGGCAATCACATCTGGATCATCGGCCAGTTTGACCAGTTCATCAACACTGACCATAGTATCGGGAGCATGACAGGGATGCAGTCCCACCGAGGCATGGACATTGGGATAATCTTTTGCTGTCGCCAGTACCCGTGGAAAAGAGTCCAGATCCACTGAAATACTCAGCATTTCGGTGACATTATGCGCTTTGGCCTGCTCAATGACCTTATCCATGGACTGGTCAAAGTCCTTCAGATCCAGCATATCCAGATGACAATGTGAATCGACAAACTTCAGCGGCTGTTCCTGAGACATTATGATGTTCCTGTAAATTTAAACCTAAATAAAACGTAACTATTCAGTGTACCTGACCGTGACTGTCTACAGGTACTGAATTTCCAGGGGCGCTCAAGTACATCCATGTATCGCTTTGTGAAAACATCCATGTTTTCAAAACCCTGTAAATCCAGTACCTGCAGCCATTCACTCTACGTTACTTTAATTTATTCTGAGTAATTACAATAAAACAGGGTATTTTAACAGAATTTAAGGATCTGATGAAAAATCAATCAGAGCAAATTTTACATAGTATGGAGAAGTTACATGGTATGGGTAGGTCGATCTGACTGTAGGGCACCGGCCAGATAGGTTTCAATTTTTTTCTGTGCCTGACCATTATTCTGTTCACTGAACTGAACACCAACTCCGGCAGCACGGTTGCCCTGGGAACCGGTGGGGGTGATCCAGACGATAGTACCAGCCACAGGCAGTTTTTCTTTTTCATCCAGCAGAGTAAGCAGCATAAACACTTCGTCACCGAGTTTGTATTGCTTATTGGTGGGAATAAACAGACCGCCGTTTTTAATAAAAGGCATATAAGCCGCATACAGTGCACTCTTGTCCTTAATGGATAGTGATAAAATACTCTGTCTGGCCTGACCGGGACGCATCATAATACAAAAACTCTTTACTGTTTATTTTATTCTGTTCTAAAAATTACTGAATATTTTCTTTTAATTTTAAATAATAGGTTACTTAAGGCAATCTTTCCAGTCAATCAGCAATTTTTCCAGTAACAGGTTAAAATTCACTGAGCTCTGAATTTCATAATAGGCTTTATTAACTGAATCAGTTAGTTGCAAAAGTTTTTTTAAGTATAATCTATTTGATAACTGTTGCAAGTCCTGCTCATAATCAAGGTTGCTGATAAATGACCGGGCATC
>JALUZF010000026.1 GCA_027012135.1 Gammaproteobacteria bacterium | reverse complement strand
GCAGAGACTGCTGGTCTGAAGTACGACGAAAGTAATCAATATAGCGCTCAATACGCGCAATGGCTTTTTCCTGAAGGAGCTGAGCATGATTATTGTCTGCCTGAAGCCCCGATGGCAGCAACAACAGCCCCGTCGAGACAATTCCTAAACAGACTAAACATAGGATGATAAGTCGATTTAATTCCTGTCTGAACATTTTATGTTCCCTGTTCTATTGTATAAAGACTATAACTCGTGGGGCTTTTTTTTCATATTAGGGTTTGAGCTATTTTTTGCCAGGAAGGCAATTTCCGGATGAAGACTAGATAAGCTGATTGCTGCTAATAGATAAATGATCAACAGCCCCTGATGCAACAACTGCCTGACCGGCTGAAATACCGGCATCATTCACAGGCAGTAATTCAGGTATAATCACTTTTAGTTTATGTTTTCTCAGACTGACGGAAACCCCTTCCAGCAGTAATTTATTCTGAAAAACCCCGCCGCTTAAAACCACGGTTGTTAAATGATATTCAGCACATAAACTTAGCGCAGTGTGTACAACTGCCTGGACAACACATTGATGGAAGCGGGCCGCTATAATCGCTATGTCTGTCTGATTTTTTAGATCCTCAAAAAGTGCCTGCCACATAGCTTGCCAGATGATCTGTTTATTCTGGTAAACATGGGGATAGGCATTGTTATTTTCGGCATCAAAAAAGTCACTGGCCAGAGCTTCCAGCTCTATTGCGGCCTGGCCTTCAAAGCTGACAGACTCAGTACATATTCCCAGCGCAGCCGCTACTGCATCAAAAAGCCGGCCGGCTGAGGAGGCATAAGGTGAATTCAGGCCCTGCTTAATTATTTTTATTATATTATTCAGCGGTTGACTCTTAATAAAACGGATTATCTCCGGTTCTGCTCCCTGTTCGCCATCGTGCTCTAACAGGCTATCCCATAGCTGATTTTCCAGTAAATGCGCCAGAGTATTGCGCCAGGGCTCTATAATGGCTCTGGTGCCTCCGGGCATTCTGACGGGTTGGAAACCAGCCAGACGCCGGCAGCTCTGATAGCGGGTCAGCAGAAATTCTCCGCCCCAGATGGTGCCGTCCTCACCAAACCCCAGACCATCAAGAGCAATGCCCAGAACAGGTCCACTATTAAACGGCATACCATGTTCCAGCATACAGGAGGCAATATGCGCATGATGGTGCTGTACTTTTATAAGTTCCAGATCGCAATTACCTGCTTTTTGCTGTCCTATCCGGGTAGACAGATAATCAGGGTGTTTATCAACGGCGATAATATCCGCTTTAAAATCATATAATTGCTGATACAGTTCCAGGTTATATTGATAATTCTCAAAGGTCAGGGTGTTTTCCAGATCGCCAATATACTGAGAAACCACCAGCGTGGCATTTTTTAACAGGCAGAAGGTATTTTTCAGTTCTCCCCCCATGGCCAGTACCTGAATATTATCTGGAAAACCTTCCGGCAGATTGATTGTCTGTGGAGCATAGCCCCGTGCCATACGCAAAAACCGGGCTTTACCTGCCATAATACGCACCACAGAGTCGTCCACCCGGTTAATAATATCCCGATCATTCATTAAAAAATAATCAGCAATGGCACTCAGTTTTTCTCTGGCAGAATCATTGTCGATAAGCTGAGGTTCCTCGCTTAGATTGCCTGAGGTTAATACAATGGGTCGGGACATATTTTGCATTAACAGATAATGCACCGGCGTGTAAGGCAGCATAAATCCCAGAGTGTTTTGTCCGGGCGCCAGTGCTTCAGACAGGACATTTTGAGCAGAGACTTTTGAGGGTAAAATCACCACAGGGGCAGCATGGCTGGTTAATAATGCTTCTTCCTCTGTGCCAGTTTCTGCATAATCACTAAGCATAGCGATATCTTTTGCCATCAGGGCAAATGGTTTCTGATAACGGTGTTTACGCTTGCGCAGGACAGACACTGTTTTATGATTGCCCGCATCACAGGCCAGATGAAAACCGCCGATGCCTTTAACCGCTACGATATAACCCTTCCGGATCAGCCGTGCTGCGGTTTCAGGTACATCACAAACAGAATCAGCTGGCTGTAATTGTCCCTTATTGTCTTCAAGCCAGACTTTGGGACCGCAGTCAGGACAGGCATTCGGCTGGGCATGAAAACGGCGGTCAGAAGGGTTCTGATATTCTACAAGACATTGCGGACACATTGGAAAAACCGCCATACTGGTATTTTTTCGATCATAAGGCATGGCTTTAATTATAGACATACGTGGACCGCAATGGGTGCAGTTGGTAAATGGATAACGATAACGCCGATTTGAGGGAGCAAGAATTTCTTCAAGACATTGTTTACAGGTCGCTGCATCAGGTGCCACCCGGGTATTCATATCACCAGACTGACTGTGCTCAATAGTAAAGTTTTCCGGGCTATTCACTTTGTCCGTCAGGAGTGAAGTTTTTATGGTGTCAATTCTTGCCAGTATCGGCAGATTGTTTTTGATTTCATCAATAAAAACCGCAAGATTAGCTTTATTGCACCAGACATGGATCAGTACACCCTCATTATCATTTCTGATCTGTCCGGTCAGCTTAAGCTGATGGGCCACTTTCCAGACTGTTGGCCGAAAACCAACTCCCTGGACAATACCTTGAATGCGTATTTGATAAGCTGTCATGTGAAAACTATTATTGTTCTAAATGCATATTAATATGCTGTCCAGGTTCCCGCATAGGAATGAAGCTTATCAGGAGTTAACAGATCCGGGGTAATTGCTCACCTGAAAGCCAGTCCACAATACGGCTGCCGCCAAAACGGGTCTGCATTTGTACCAGGCCATTGGGATCGTCTGTGACTTCACCAATAACAGCCGCATTACGTCCCAGAGGATGGGCCTGCATAATGGCTAACAGGGTTTGACTGTGCTGCGGGGCACAGATACAGACCAGTTTGCCTTCATTGGCAACATACAGCGGATCCAGGCCCAGTAATTCACAGGCAGCCGTTACGGAAGGGTTAACCGGTATCCTGTTTTCATTCAGTATCATGCCGACAGAGGATTGCTGGGCCAGTTCATTCAGCGTAGTGGCCAGGCCGCCGCGGGTCGGATCGCGCAGGCAATGGATACCCGGTACGGCAGTAACCATATCCGCCACCAGAGTATGCACAGCGGCTGAATCGGATTTAATACTGGTTTCAAACTCCAGATTTTCCCGGCTGGACATAATGGCCACACCATGATCGCCAATAGTGCCGCTAATTAAAATAGTATCACCAGGCCTGGCCTGATCCCCGGAAATCTGCACCCCCTCCGGCACCATACCCACTCCGCTAGTGGTAATAAAAATGCCGTCACCTTTGCCCTTCTCCACCACCTTGGTATCACCTGTCACCACCGGCACTCCGGAATTTCTGGACGCATCAGCCATACTGACGACTATTTTTTCCAGTTCAGATAAGGGGAAGCCTTCTTCAAGAATAAAGCCTGCAGAGAGGTATAAGGCTCTGGCTCCCGACATGGCGACATCATTAATGGTGCCGTGCACAGACAGAGAACCGATATCACCGCCGGGAAAAAACAGTGGTGATATGACATGCCCGTCGGTACTTATCACCATGCGGCCGCCAGGCACATTAAAGGCAGCCTGATCATTGGCCTGACGCAGTAAGTCATTGTCCAGATGCTTAACAAACAGCTCTTCAATTAACTGTGCCATAGCCCGGCCGCCGCTGCCATGGGTCATATCAATAACGTTATTGCGTATATTCAGCCGTACGGGAAAGCGTTTTTTATTCATGCTCGGTATTCACTTTTTATTGGCTCAGGCACTTTATTGGCTCAGGCGTCCATAGGTCCAGTAGGCAGCACAGGCACCTTCTGATGAAACCATACAGGCCCCCATGGGATTTTCCGGTGTGCAGACGGTACCAAATAATTGACAGTCTGTAGGTTTTTTAACCCCTCTTAAAATCTGTGGACATTCACAGCCCTTAACATCCGAGGCCTGAACAGGAGGTATATTAAAGCGTTTTTCTGCATCAAACTCAGCATATTCAAATCGGATTTTTAAAGCGCTTTCAGGGACCATACCCAGACCGCGCCATTCAAATTCCGACCGCAGTTCCAGCACTTCAGCCACCAACGCCTGAGCTTTCTGGTTACCATTTCTGGAAACGGCACGGGTATATTCATTTTCAACTTCATGACGGCCCTCATTAATCTGGAGGATCAACATTAATGAAGCCTGCATCACATCCAGAGGTTCAAAACCGGCAATTACAATGGGCTTGTAAAACTGTTCGGCAAATACCTCATATGGCCGGCTGCCGATAATAGTGCTGACATGGGAAGGCCCGAGAAAGCCATCAATAATGATTCTGTCCTGCCCGCTGTTTTCCGGCTCCCCCAGAATACTGTGCATAGCAGGAGGGGTCAGGACATGATTACAGAAGACGGTAAAGTTTTTTATCTGTTCGGCCTGAGCCTGCTTAATGATTAAGGCTGTTGGCGGGGTGGTTGTTTCAAAACCGATAGCAAAGAATATGACTTCCTTTGCAGGGTTTTCCCGGGCAATATTCAAGGCGTCCATCGCTGAGTACACCATACGAATATCCGCTCCCCTTGCTTTAGCTCTGAGCAGACTATTAAGGCCGCTGGCCGGTACCCGCATTAAGTCGCCATAGGTACACAAAGTCACATCATATTCGTTTACCAACTGCAGGGCATTATCTATTCGGCCAACAGGCAGCACACATACGGGACAGCCAGGCCCATGGATATAGGACACATTGTCCGGTATTAATTTCTGTACCCCGTAACGGAAAATGGCATGGGTATGGCCGCCGCAGAACTCCATCAGATGATAGTGCTTTTCCGGATCCGCAGTTTTTTTAATGGCTGAAGATATTTGCTGTGCCAGATCCCGGCGACGAAATTCATCGATGTATTTCATGATTCGTCCTTTAGTCCAGCCTGCGCAAACAAGACCAGGGTGCGCTGAGCTTCCTCCGGACTGATTTTATTTAAAGCATAACCCACATGGATAAGCACATAGTCATCAATGCTGACATTGTCCACCAGGGCAATGGATATTTCTTTTTTTACTTCGCCCAGTGCCACTGTCGCCATATCATTAGCTTGGTTAATAGCAATGACTCTTGCTGGAATAGCCAGACACATATTATCTTTCCCATTAGCATCTCTAAAATGTACTTATTCAGCATAATTCTGAATACTGTAGAGTGACTCTAAAATAAGCGCTTTATATCAGTGCCAGATTCTGAGTAGCTTTAATCCATTGGTACCAGATATCCATACCTTTCCCGGTAGTTGCTGAAACCTGAATAATTTTGATGCCAGGATTCACTCTGCGGGCATAGTCTGAACATTTTTCCACATCAAAGTCAACATAGGGCAGCAGGTCAGTTTTGTTTAACAGCAGCACATCCGCAGCATGAAACATATCCGGATATTTAAGCGGCTTGTCATCCCCTTCTGTCACAGACAAGATGGCCACCTTATGAGCCTCACCCAGATCAAACGCTGCCGGACACACCAGGTTGCCGACATTTTCTATAAATAAAATACCTTTATCTTCCAGTTCCAGGCTGTCGATGGCATGACCAATCATATGCGCATCCAGGTGACAGCCCTTGCCGGTATTGATCTGCAATGCTTTGACACCGGTTTCACGGATACGTTGTGCATCATTATCGGTCTGCTGATCACCTTCCACCACGGCCAGTGTCAGTTCCTTTTTAAGATCGTCAATAGTACGGGTTAACAGGCTGGTTTTACCTGAACCGGGACTGGACACCAGGTTAAGTGTCAGTATTTTGTGTTCACTGAACCAGCGGCGGTTATGGGCGGCGTACTCATTGTTTTTACTGAGAATATCGGTTTCTATCTGCACCATACGCGACTGACTGAGACCCGGTGCATGGGCATGAGCCGGGCCCTGTCCATAATCATGATTATGGGAGTGCTGATGGTCATGGTTATGAGGGTGGCTGCTGCCGTGCTCATGATTTTTCCCGTGCTCATGGCTGTATTCATGCTCATGGCTGTGAGTATGGCCTTCAATCCGGGTTTCTCCTTCACCGCATCCGCACACTGTACACATGGTTTTTCTCCCGACTATTCAAATTTATTGCTTATTCAACTTCCAGCTCTTTTACACGCATTTCTTCCCCGCCGGTTATCTGTAGCTGATAACCGGCGCAGTGGGGGCAGGCATCAAAACGCCTTTGTATTACAACGGTTTTTGAGCATTGCATACACCAGGCCGTTCCAGGTATATCAATAATATGCAGGCGGGCCTGCTCTGCTATAGTATTTTTACTTATGACCTCAAAACTGAATCTTAAGGCCTCAATTTCAACACTGGCAAAAGCGCCGATTTCCAGCCAGAGTGCGTTTACTTTTTTAAAACCCTGGTTTTGAGCATGTTCTTCTATAATACCAAGAATACCTTCACACAAGGACATTTCATGCATAAATCATTAAGCCTCAATTTCCAGCTGATACGCCACACAGGGATCAATGGCCTTAATAATTAAATGTGCCTGCAGCTCAGGATTAAAGGTTTTACTATTATCTGTATATCCCTGCAAATGAGCAAGCGCTCCGGCCACCACCCCCTCAGGATGAAAGTTCCATTCTGTGGGTGCCAGTATCTGATAATCTATAATTTGATTATTTAGAATACTGACCTGATGAATTAACTGACCTCGTGCAGCGGCGGCCTGCCCTATACCGGTACCGACTCCTGTATTAGAGTGCGAGGAACCGCTGTTGTGCTGTTCTGAATCTGCTGATTTTTCAGGTACCAGTTTTAATGATAACTGAGCAATTTCTGTTAAGCGTGCCGTCATACGCATCAGCAGACCATTACCATACTGTTGTTTTAATACTTTTAGTAATGGACTTTGTGTCCGGGTAAAACTGCTGGTTTCGTAACTCTGACCCTGCCACTGCGGCTGTTCCGCTACATTTTCCTGCTGCAGCAGTGCACTTAACTGGCTATTATCCAGTTCAGGCAAGGCGGTTATTTCACAGCGTCCACTGTCGGCCCAGTCCAGGCTTATTATTTTTTTAAGCATATCTGCAGCAATGGTTTGTGTATGTTCCAGCCAGTTCAGCAACTGGGAATAGCTATCCATACTTAACCATTGTTCCGGCGGACAGCCAAATACCTGCTGCCGGAGCAGTTCAGACAATTGCCCGGTTATTTTATCCAGTCCGGTCAGTTCTGGCGGCTGTTTAATGCCGCCGACAGAAAACACCGGCTGGTCCAGAAGCAGAGCCTGTTGATAGGTGCTTTGTATTGCCCTTATCTCAACCATGATCTGCTGTTTAATATCCATCTGTAAAAATTTCGGCCAGTCCAGAAACACTTGCCAGAGATGTTCCCGTAAAGTTTCCATATTAACCAGGCAGTCCCGGATAGCTTCAGTCCTGTTAACCGGTGTAACAGACTGGGCCTGTTCACAGGCTCTGACTGCGGCACAGGACTGGGCCGTTCCGCAAACACTGAACAGCACCGGCAATAAGGCCAGTGACTCAGCAACCGGCTTCCCCTTAAACACCCTGCAGGCATAAACAGGACGGGTGGAACGGATCACCACCCTGTTCACGGACGCTTTATCCGGGTTTATCTGAATAGATAATCTGCCTTCAGGGTTCATCTTATATTAAGCCTTTATTGCTTTGGCCCAAGTAACTCTATCTCGTAACCATCCGGATCTTTTACAAAGGCAATAATGGTACTGCCGGCATTCATAGGCCCGGCTTCACGGATAATTTCACCTCCGGCAGCTTTTATTTCCTCGGCGGCCTTATAGACATCATCCACCTGTATGGCCAGATGACCAAAGCCATTACCCAGATCATAGTGATCCGTATCCCAGTTATGGGTTAACTCAATTACTGTATTGTCTTTTTCATCTCCGTAACCGACAAAGGCCAGAGTAAATTTACCATCCGGGTAGTCCTTTTTACGCAACAGTTTCATGCCCAGTATGCGGGTATAAAAATCAATAGAACGATCCAGATCACCCACGCGGATCATGGTGTGCAGTAAACGCATAATGTATATTGCTCCCTTTCAGGTTAAAATGGTAAGTCATTTATAGAGACCTCATTCCGGCTCTCTCCCGGAGGGAGAGGGGATAAATGGAAGTCTGATTTAATCATAATCATAAAACACTCAAAATTTTATAGCCATAATCTATGTCATCTGCCACTTTAAAAAATATTATTCGCCTGCAGTCGCAGCTGGAACAATGTCAGCTCTGTCCTGATATGCACGGGCCCGCTGTGCATGGTTTACCGGTGGTGTCCAGAGTTATGCTGATTGGGCAGGCACCAGGCTTTAAGGAGATTGAAGTATTAAAACCTTTTGCCTGGACTGCCGGCAAAAAGCTGTTTTCCTGGTTTGCCGGTATCGGCCTGGATGAAGCCCGATTCCGTCAGCGGGTTTATATGGCAGCGGTCTGCCGCTGCTATCCCGGAAAAAAACCGCCTCGAAAGGGCAAAAAAGCCCATGGTGACCGTTTACCGGAAGTCTATGAAATTGAGCAGTGTGCCCGCTGGCTGATGGCAGAAGTGGATATTTTAAAACCGCAGCTGGTGATTCTGGTGGGTAAGCTGGCGATATCTCAATTTATGACCATTAAAAAACTAGATGAAGTGATTGGACAGGTGCACCGAATAACTATTAACGGGCATCATTGCGATGCCATTCCTCTGCCCCACCCGTCCGGCGCTTCCACCTGGACAGTAACTGAGCCGGGTAAGACCCTTTTACAACAGGCATTAAAGGAAATACGTTCACATAAGGCCTGGCAAGTTTTAATAAATGTCAATTTGGAATGACCTAGAGTAACTGGTTACAGGTTCTGTCAGATATACTCAACAAATCACCCTGAATTCATTAAAGAATAGCGGCTGGTTTGGGTATAGATTTTATTTGTGATTAATAAGCCCAGGCCGCTGATTAATATGACTGAAACCAGCGCAATAATCAGCCAGAGCCAGGGATGAGGTGCCCAGCTCATATTAAATATCTGCTGATAAAGAATATAGCTTGCCGCCTCTGACAGAACAATTGCGATAACAGCACTGAGCAGGGCTATTACCGTAAATTCTGTCCACAGGCATTTTCTTAATTGCCGGGCACTGGCGCCCAGAGTACGGATCACGGCATTTTCATAGAGCCTGCTTGCCAGGGTGGCAGACAGCGAGGAGGCCAGGATCAGCACACCGGCCACCACAATAAATAAAAAGATCACTTCTATGGCCTGGGATATTTTATCAATAATAAACTGCACTTCTTTTAAAACTTCATCCACTTCAATAATGGTAACGCCGGGAAACTGTGCCAGCATATTGTTTAACACAGGCTTGTTTTCTGCGGCCAGATAAAAACTGCCCATCCAGCTCATGGGGTATTGTTCCAGCACACCAGGAGAAAAAATAATATAGAAATTGGGTTCAAAGGAATCCCATTTGACCTTTCTAAAGGCAGAAACCACTCCCTGCACTTTCTGATCACCTATCTGAAAGCCCAGCCTGTCGCCCTTTTTAATGACCAGTGCTTTGGCCAGACTCTGTTCTATGGAAATTTCCGGCTCAGCAGAGTTTGACTGCAATACCTGTGCGGCATAAAAATCTTTTTGACTCACGCTTAAATTAAGTTCCCGGTTAAGAGCATTATGGTTGCGTGATGCTTCCGGTATCACGGTTTTTACCGGCTGCTGATTCAGACTGATCAGCCGCCCTCTGACCATTGGATAAAGACCTTTGCTATGAATACGATGCTGCTGTAAAAACTGTGCAAAGGCTTTGCTCTCATAGCTCTGAATATTTATCACGAAATGATTGGGAGTCTGTTCGGGAAACTGTTGCTGCCATTTATCCAGTAATTCGGTTCTGAGCAGTACAATAATAGTCACCAGTGCAAAAATCAGGCTGAAGCTGGTGATCTGCAGTAAAGCGCCCGGTCTGTGCCGTTTCAGGTTCAGCAGGGTTAAACGGTTTATCCAGCGATGCTTTTCGGCCTGCTTAATGACCTGATTTAATAATACAGCGGCAATAAAATACAAAAAGAGTGCACCGGATAACAGACTGACATAAAAGATCAGGGTCAGTTTTAAATTATCAGTATAGAGCCATGAGATCAGCACCAGACCTGCCAGCCCCAGAAAATAAAATAGTTTGCCTGACATTAGTCCGGTGATCTCATTATTTCTGATCAACGACATGGGGGATATTTTTTTAATCTGCATCAGATTAGCCAGGGAGATGCTGAATAACAGCAGTAAACCGCTCACCAACGACAGCAGAGCAGGCGCCGTATAAAAGTCCGCACCTGGCTGACTGATTAAATCCTTAACCAGCAGTAAAATACTGCTGTACACCAGATAGCCGATAATAACTCCAGCCAGGGTGCTGAACAGGCCGGTCAGCAGGAGTTTACATAGTTCTATCCCTAACAGCTGATGTTCCCGACAGCCCAGGCACAGCATAACCGCCTGGTTTTTATAATGGCTGCGTCCGTAACGCACGGTATTAATGGCAATCGCAATGGCTGAAAGGAATACGCTCAGGATAGCCGCCAGGGAAAGGTAATCGCCGGCTTTCTGCAGACTGGCATTTACGGCACGGACATCTTCAACCCCGGCAATCAGGCTCTGGCTGTCCTGTAAGCGGGGTTTCAGCCATTGTTTCCAGGCCGCCAGAGCCGGCTTATCACCGGAAAAGAAGTAAATATAGTCAATACGGCTGCCAGCCTGCACGGTAGCGGTTTTTTGCAGATCCCTGAGATTTATCAGCGCTGTTGGGGCAATTCTCAGCAGGGAACTGGACTGCCCTGGCACCCGTATTAGCTGTGCAGCAGGCTGAAACAGGGCTTCTCCCAGCTCTACTCTGAACGGTTCTGTACCATCCCCGCTCTCACCTGTTTGTGCAGCATTTAGCTGAAAGTAATCAAGCAGACGCTGATCCAGCCAGATAGTACCTGCCGGCGGCGCTTTAACCGATTTTACTGTAATGCTCCCAAGGGGCTTTATTAACAGCTCGCCCTGTAAAGGGAAATTATCTGAAACCGCTTTTACCTGCGCCAGTTTAAAGCGATCATTGACCACCAGCATACTGGGAAACACCCGCATTTCGGCCTGCTGCAGATTCAGTTCTGCAGACTTTTTCAGCCAGCCGCTTTTAACGGCATGGGGTGATTTTAAAATCAGCTGCGCACCATTTAGCTGGCTGGCATGATCCGTCATGGCATCATTAATTTTGTGAATTAAAAAACCGATACTGCTCAGACTGGCGGTGGCAATGATCAGGGAAATAATAAGCAGGCGCAGTTCTCCATGGATAAACTCACGGCGGAGAAACTTAACGGCCAGTTTAAGCGTATTTAACATACTTAAGCGGACTCATCTTTTATGCCAGAGCTTATTTCAGAAGCTGAATGAAAAGTCAGCTCAGACATACGCCCGTGATCCAGCTGGAACTGCCGCTGACAGGCATCAGCCAGAGCCTGATCATGGGTCACCAGTATTAATGTGGCAGCCTGTGCTCGATTCAGTTCAAACAGCAAATCAATAATTGTCTCACCGCTGCTCTGATCCAGGTTACCGGTGGGCTCGTCGGCAAACAGAATATCCGGCTCAGAGGCAAAGGCCCGGGCAATCGCAACCCGCTGCTGTTCACCGCCGGACAGTTGTGAGGATTTATGGGTAAATCGTTCCGACAGGCCGACTCGTTCCAGTAAAAGCTGCGCCTGCTGACGGGCATTTTTCTGACCTTTAAGTTCCAGGGGCAGCATCACATTGTCCAGTGCATTGAGTGCCGGGATCAAGTGAAAAGACTGGAAGATAAAGCCAATCCTGTCCTGTCTGAGTTTCGCACGCTGTTCCTCATTCAGTTGATCGATCCTCTGGCCGTCAATCGTTACACTCCCGGAAGTGGGGCTGTCCAGACCGGCCAGCAGGGATAACAGAGTGGACTTACCGGAGCCGGAAGCACCGATAATGGCCACACTCTGGGCTTTTTCCACACTCATATTAATGTTATCAAGAATAAGCAGTTCACCATTGGGCGTGGCTACTTTTTTTGTTAAGCTGTTTACAACAAGCAAGATCGGCCTCACACTATTGAAATAAAATAAGCACTTTGTATTTGCAAACTATTTACAGGAACAAATGTACTAAAATAAATGAACAAAAATAAACACCGCATCCAGGTATCGTTTTTCTTTCTGACTGTCCTAATAACAATAAGTTTAATTTTTATGGCTATTAACAGTAATGCCGACCAGCCGGATAACAACGCAGATAACTACTCTAACAAAAACGCTGACAACAACGGCCAACCGGTTTTTTTAATTCTTGGAGACAGTCTCAGCGCCGGTTACGGTGTGGCCAGGGAAAAAAACTGGGTCAGCTTATTACAACAGCGCTTTAATAGCAAAAAACTTAATCTGCGTATAGTCAATGCCAGTATCAGCGGAGATACTACAGGTAACGGCCTGGTGCGTCTGCCTGCAGCTCTGGATGAACACCGGCCAGCCTGGCTGCTGATTGAACTGGGAGCTAATGACGGTTTACGGGGGCTGCCTTTAAGCCTGCTCCGTTCCAACCTGAAAAAGCTAATCCTGCTGGGACAGCGGAGTCAGGCACAGGTACTGTTAATGGCTATTCGGATCCCGCCCAATTACGGTAAAAAATATACTCAGAGATTTAATGCTTTGTACACTGAGCTGGCACAGGAAACCGGAGTGACACTGCTGCCGTTTATGCTGAATAATATTGCGCTTTATCCTGAGTTAATGCAGGCGGACCGACTGCATCCGACAGAACAGGCACAGAAGATAATTATGGAAAATATCTGGGAGGAAATTAAGGGTATTGTGGCTGCCCCTTAAAGCCATCTTCATGCTTAATAATAAGCGTCCGTCACTATTATCATCGATAATTAAAATTTTATCCTACCTGGACAGGCTTACCCAATTAAATTACTAGGGGCTGTTGATCTTTTGTGGTTAAAAAATAGGCAGCATGGTATTTGTTAAACAAGTATAATGGTTTTGCGAAAAATCAACATACAAGAACGCTTACCATGCCAAGAACTATTTTAACAGATGAACACTGGGAAAAGCTATTAAAATTAATGCTTTATACAGGTCGAGTTTATAATAAATCAGAACATAGAAAGACATTTGAGGGAATTCTATACCGGATGCGAGTCGGTTGTCCGTGGAGAGATATACCCGAATATTTTGGTGACTGGAGTGCCATTTACCGTCGATTTAACTTATGGTCTAAAAAAGGTATCCTTATTCAACTCTTCAATGCCCTGAAACAGCTTTCTGATCGAGAATGGAGTTTTATAGACGGAAGTATTGTTAAAGCTCATCAACACAGTATGGGAGCGCACTCAGGTAAAAAAGAAGCCATTGGTAAAAGTCGAGGCGGCAATAGTACAAAAATACATATGGCTGTAGATAGTTATGGTTTGCCTGTAGAGTTCATACTGAGCGGTGGTGAGGTTCATGACTGTAAGGTTGCCCCTGATTTAATTGAACAGTTACCAGAGTCTGAATATATAGTAGCGGACAAAGGTTATGATAGTAAAGGCGTTAGAGAAAGTATAAGCAATAAAGGTTCAATACCAGTGATACCACGTAAGAGTAATTCAAAAGTTGGAAATGATGATATGGACTGGTGTATGTATAAATATCGTCACCTGGTTGAGAACATTTTTGCACGGTTAAAGCACTATCGAGCAATCGCCACTCGCTATGATAAACTGGAAAGAAATTATGCCAGCACATTAGCATTAGGCTGTTGTATGGTGTGGCTTCCTATGTGGAATGGTTAAATTTTGTACACAAAAGATCAACAGCCCCTAGTAAATTTGGATTTTATAAGCGAATTGCAACGCTGCTGCTATAGAAAAAAACAGATAAAGCTATGACCGTACTAAAATATATAATATGTTGCACTATTACCATTCATTAATTTAACAAATCAACTGATTTAGTAACTTTATTACACTTAAAAAATATTATTAATATTTGACTCATCACTTATTAAGTTATTTAATGGTTTTAGTGCATATTCTGCCCGATCATGAACACTGATTCTGATTTATCGTGAACACTGTATCACAGATACCTTAAACTGGGGTTATGGTACGCGTTTTTTCTTTGCGCCAGACCTGGATATGGGATCGCCGCTGGATTTAAAGTTCTTTGTAAAGCATTGTCATCGTCGGGGCATTAGAGTTATTTTTGATATTGTCATGAACCATGCCCGCCTTTGTCCATTGTCTTATTTGCACCGTTTACGATACTTTCTTGACAACACGGATGAGGAACGAGGTCATCGTGGTGAAGATTATGGGGCAC
>JALUZF010000025.1 GCA_027012135.1 Gammaproteobacteria bacterium | reverse complement strand
CTCTTCTCCTCGTTCACTTTCAAACGAAGCCGCGCGTAGAGCTGGCGCAAGCCGGCCATGACCCGTTCTCCCGCCTTCCGGCTGCGTACGTAGACGTTGCAGTCGTCGGCGTAGCGTACAAATCGATGGCCGCGCCTCTCCAGCTCGCGGTCCACGTCGTCCAGCAGCACGTTGGCCAGCAGCGGCGAGAGAGGGCCGCCTTGCGGCGTGCCCTCGTACCGCTCCACCTTCACGCCGTTGCTCAGAATGCCCGCCTGCAGGTAGCGGCGGATCAGACGCAGTACGCCCTTGTCCGCCACCCGCCGCGACAGACGTTCCATGAGCACGTCATGGTTGACCCGGTCGAAAAATTTCTCCAGATCCACGTCCACCACCACCCGGTAGCCTTCCTGCACGTAGCGCCGTGCCTCCAGCACGGCGTCATGTGCCCGGCGGCCTGGCCGGAATCCGTGGCTGTGGTCGGAGAAGGTCGGGTCGATCCTTGGTTGCAGCACTTGTAGCAGGGCTTGCTGGATCAGCCGATCAGTGACCGTCGGGATACCCAGTTCACGCACGCCGCCTCCAGGCTTGGGAATCCGCACCCGGCGCACCGGCGCGGGCCGGTAGCAGCCAGATAGCAGTTCTTCCCGTATCCGGGGCCAGTGGGTACGAAGGTAGTCGGCGGTCTGCTCGATCGAGCGTCCATCCACCCCAGCACTGCCTTTGTTGGTCTTGACCCGCTTCCAGGCCAGGACCAGGTTCTCTCTCGCAAGCGCCTGCCGCAGCAGGCCTTGCCCCGGGTCCGCGTCGCCATCCCATGCCGATTCGGCTTCATCGCGTTCCGCCCTCGGGCAGGCTTCACCCGCCTCCGGTACGGCTCGCCCCGGTCGCCCGGGCTTCTGATGCCTTGCCGTGTCGAATGTCATGGCCGTCAGACCCTCCTTCCCGTTCGGCCCTTTGCTCCACCCGGTTTCCCGGGTTTCCTCACTACTATGACCTCTGCTGACTTCTCGCTCCGCCTTGCGGCGTCGCCCTTTCAGGCACAAAGCGAGATCTCCCCAGGTAAGGTGCGCACCCCTTCACCGCACAACCGCCGGATCTACACCGCTTCGCCTTGGCCAC
>JALUZF010000024.1 GCA_027012135.1 Gammaproteobacteria bacterium | reverse complement strand
TCATTGTTATCTATGCAGTACGCTTATCGGCTAATGCCCTGGATAATTATAATAATTCGCAGGATGTGATTGAAATTGTCCAGTTATCGGTATATATGAACAATGTTGTGCATGAGTTGCAGAAAGAACGGGGGGCCAGCTCCGGTTATCTGAGTTCTGCCGGTAAAAAATTCAGCAACATCCTGCAGAAGCAGAGGGCCCTGACTGATACTCAGATTCAACAGCTTCAGCAATATCTGAGTTCAGAAGACAATCCGTTTATAGAAAAAGTACGGCAACAGATTGATTTCTCAAAACTGGCAAATATGCGTGAACAGGTCAGCAAGATGAGTATCAGCACTAAAACAGCCGTAGCCTACTATACCGGTCTGAATAAAAACCTGATCCGGTTGATTAGTGAATTCTCCACTTATGCCAATAACCCCCGTATACGCAATATGCTCAACAGCCTGGTGCTGTTTACCAGCGCTAAAGAACGGGCTGGAATTGAACGGGCCATTTTATCTGCGGTTTTCTCCAGAAACGAATTCAATAATTTTTTAGAACATAAATTTATCACGGTTCTGGCACAGCAAAAAGTCCTGTTTCAATTGTTTGAATTTACGGCAAACGATGCCTTTAAAAACAGATACCAGCAGATAACAGGCAGTCCTTCTTTTGAACAGGTACAGCAGATGCGCAGTATTGCCCTGAACCGGGAAAAAAACTTCGGTGTGGATGCAGATATCTGGTTTAAAACCATTACTCAGAAAATAAACAAATTAAAAGAAATGGAGCTGTACATCAGTAATTCCCTGCTGGAATCAGCGGCCTATGACAAACAAAGTGCTTTTTATACCCTATTGTCTGTCGCCCTGTTTTCTATTGTAGTGCTCATTATTGCCATCTGGTTCAGTCAGAGTATCCGAAAAACTATTATGAACAAGATCCTTGATTTTAAGCAGGCCATTGAAAGAGTAAGAAACGGCGATTTAACCATTCTGCTGAACTACAGTAGGGATAGTCAGAATGAAATGGATCAGATGGCGGCAATGTTTCAATCATTGATCACCATTATGCAGGATCTCACCACCCGAATCAGTACTTCAGTACATTACGCAGCAA
>JALUZF010000023.1 GCA_027012135.1 Gammaproteobacteria bacterium | reverse complement strand
GGCTAATGTCAGTGCGGCAGACTTCCTGCTTAAAAACAAAATCCCTGCCCTGTACCGTAATCACAAAGGGCCTACTGATGAAAAACTCAAGTCCTTAAGAGATTACCTGGCACCGCTTGGTCTGAAGCTGGAAGGCGGGGATGAACCGCAGGCAAGGGACTTTTCTAAACTGCTGAATGAAATTAAGGAGCGGATTGACTTCCCGGTACTGCAGACAGTCATGCTGCGCAGCCTGTCCCAGGCGGTATATGAAGAACAGAATGTCGGTCACTTCGGTCTGGCCTTTGATGCCTATGCCCACTTTACCTCGCCTATTCGCCGTTATCCTGATCTGCTGGTACATCGTGCCATCCGGCACATTGTACAGGGCAGAAAGGTATCTGAATACAGTTACACCAATGAACAGATGGCCGAACTGGGCCAGCACTGTTCTGTCACAGAACGCCGTGCCGATGATGCTACCCGTGATGCCACTGACTGGCTGAAATGTGAATATATGATGGACAAGGTCGGGGAAGAGTTTGAAGGCATTATCAGTGCCGTGACCGGCTTTGGCCTGTTTGTGCTGCTGGATGATATTCATGTAGAAGGGCTGATACATATTACCGCCCTGAAAGATGATTATTACCATTTTGACCAGCCCAATCACAAGATGAAGGGTGAACGCACCGGTAAAAGCTATCAGCTGGGTGACAAGATCAGCATCCGGGTGGCTTCGGTCAGTCTGGATGAACGCAAAATTGATTTTGTACTGCAAAACAGTGGTAAGGATATTAGTAGCCGTAAGCCTGGAAATAGCCGTAAGCCTGTAGTAAATAGCAAGTCTCAAAAAGGTCGTTCCAGACCACCGCGTAAAGATAAAGGACAGGAACGTAAAGCTCAGGAACATAAACCTCAGGAGCAAAAAAAGGCTGAGCCGGCAACAACAGAACAACAGCCGAAGAAAAAGAAAAAAGTGAACAGAAGGCGTCGATGGATCAAATAATATTTGGTATCCATGCGGTTAAATCAGCGCTCAACTATTTGTCAGATAGAGCGTTATCAGACAGAGCGCTGTCTGATAAAACATCAGAAAACGATGCAGCGTTGATCACCGTCCTTTATGT
>JALUZF010000022.1 GCA_027012135.1 Gammaproteobacteria bacterium | reverse complement strand
GGGCTGCAAAAGAAGTGGGTAGTTTAACCTTCGGGAGAACGCTCACCACTTTGTGGTTCATGACTGGGGTGAAGTCGTAACAAGGTAGCCCTAGGGGAACCTGGGGCTGGATCACCTCCTTTAAGACTTAGCGAGAAATCAGGAAGACGATGAAAATCTAATGGCCTGATGAAGAACGCTCAAGGATTGGCAGGGACTCACACAAATTGTTTGATTTAAAAGAAGCGTTCAGCGTACAGCGCTAAGCGTTCAGAAAGAGCCTGAATACGGCGTGTGTTATTAATATAACAGTTTAACGCCGGATTTTTTGTGCCGAGAGGTGCAAAAAAGACAAGTTAAACCGGGGCTATAGCTCAGCTGGGAGAGCGCCTGCCTTGCACGCAGGAGGTCAGGAGTTCGATCCTCCTTAGCTCCACCATTTTGTCCACTTTGAATTTTTGGCTTTGCTCATGTGCACTTGCACACTACGCAAAACAAAAAATCCAGATTGAACAAGTTTCGAATGTAACGGGCGGCCGGTGGCTATGAATAAAGTCTGCCAGGTTCGGAGTAAAAGCCGGAGTAAAAAGAGAGATTAATTATAAATACACAGTAATGCGACATTAAGTCAGGTGTTTATAATTAATCTATTTTTTTGATAGATTAGAATTGAGTTACTTTTAAAAGAGTGACTCAATGCTCTTTAACAATCAGTGAAGTAAACCAACGCAAAAGTATCTAGGTGGGTACGAAGCGGGTTTTGTGATGAGACCTGTGGAGTGCCTATCAAGGGTATGCGTCTACAAGCACGTTTAACTGCCTTCGGGTGGTTAAACAAAGTTCAATTGTAGAAAGAAAGAAGTTTCTTAAGAAGACGTGTTCAAGCTTTGAGTATTAGCAATAATACCCGGGGTACGAATACACTCTTAGAAGAAAGTTACGAAGCAATCTTTATATATCGCAAGTGGTAATATTTTCGAATTCAAAAGGCGAGAGTATTTTGAGATATATAGTCAAGAGATTAAGCGCATACGGTGGATGCCTAGGCGGTAAGAGGCGAAGAAGGACGTGGTAGTCTGCGATAAGCTCTGATGAGGTGACAAACATCCGTTAAAGTCAGAGATTTCCGAA
>JALUZF010000021.1 GCA_027012135.1 Gammaproteobacteria bacterium | reverse complement strand
TTGTTTCTTTTAAAGCAGTGTTTCACTGACGGTTTATAATTTAGTCCTATTTTATCCAAAATGCAACAGCTATTTTCAAAAAAACTACATTTTTTTGTTTCAGGTCAATATTTGCTGCTATTTTTCGCTATTTTTGTTGTTTTAACACAACAAAAGAGTAAAAAACGCACAATTGAAATCCCAAATCAGAAACTTAGGGCTTTTAGTTTATAAGTTAATCTAAGTTGAAATGTGGGGGTTTTGTTGTTTTGGTGCAACTTTGAAGGGTTGAGCGTTCAGCGTTCAGCGTTCAGAAAGAGCATAAAGTGTTAAGTGTTAAGAGCAATTTTTCAGACCATTACAGAAACTTAGTCAATGCCCTGCAAACGATCTTTATATACCTGTACAAGCTTACATTCCTGGCTAAGTTGCATGATTTTATCTGAAAAGTCAGTATCTTTAGTTACTATGGTCAAATTACCCTGTTTAGCATATTCCCATATTTCACTATCAGGCATTGCATCGTTAATATCATTAACATGGATAAACTGCTCACCTGACTAAATAGCAAAATAATATGGTAAATTGGCATCAATTAAATAAACAGACATAAGAATCAGGCAATGTCTTTTAAGACAAACTTATTCGCCATCATAAGACTGGCAAACTCAAGACAGGCTGCAATATCCTCCCTTTCCAGAGATGGATATTGTTTCAATATTTCTTCAGATGACTCACCGGCACTTAAAAATTCTAAAATAGTCTGCACAGTAATGCGCTTGCCGCGTATGGTAGGTTTGCCATTGCACAAATCGGGGATAATAGTAATCCTTCCATCTATGTAACTTGTTATAGCTGAACTCATATTAAGCACCTGAAAAAATCAGTTAAGGGTTAAGAAAGAGTATAGGAGGTTAAGAATCAATGATCAATCGCTGTTATTGACATTAAGTATCTTTTTAAAGACCATAATCCCCAGCCGGAAACTACACAAACGCTATGGAGCACATTGTTATGAAGCTTGATAAATATGAAGCTGATCTTATTGAAGCCATAGATAAGGCTGAACAGTTTGAAACTGTGACTGATTATGAACTGGAACTGCAGGAAGCGAAGTTGGCGGCAAAACATTTTCTTAATAAAACCCGGAATATCAATATTCGTATTCCTGAGTTTGATATGCTGCTCCTAAAAAGAAAAAGTGCTGAGCTTAATATTCCTTATCAGACCTTATTATCTTCTCTGATTCATCAATATGTTACGGGTAAATTAAAACCGGGGCTTTAGAGCGTTCAGCGTTCAGAAAGAGCATAGAGTGTTAAGTGTTTAGACGAGTATTCACACTTACAGATCTTCTATCAAGCAAAAATAATACACCTGAAAACACCACCAATGTATAATTACTTTTATTTCAGGATATTTCTTTTTTGTAATTCCTGAAGCAGGTTTTGTGTGGTTTTTAATAACATAGGGACAGCGAGCTGTGCTGTTTGCAGGGCAGTCTGTAATACCGTCAGATCTTCGATATAGTCATATACCATCTGGTTGCGTAATTGTCTGATGGTCATCCATTCGTCACTTGAGTTCAGCCAGCCTAATTTTTCTGCCTTATCCAGATTATCAATGGCGGTTGATGGCTTTTCTCCCAGAACAGAAAGTAACTGGGGTAATAGTTTATCACCCAGGGTATCCTGCAGGCGTGAAAAACGGGAAGCAAAAGCTTCGACCCGTTCTGAAAACTCGTCATCCGTTTCTATTGTTTGCAGGCGTTCCAGGGTCAATGGGGTGGCAAATAGTCGCTGTGTTGTTTTTTCAAGATGAGCACATTCTCTGGCAACTACCCGGGATAAAAACTGTAAACGCTCTTTGGTTTGAGGGTTTATTTTCATAAAGGTATCCCGGTTGTTTTTGCCTGTCGATGAATACTCTGCTGTGCCAGATTGGGGCAGACAATACAATATCCACTTTGCGCCCCTGCAGAAGGCGGATCAGTCTGGCCGATAGTTCAGCTATAGTCAAAGCAGGGTTATCAACCGGTTCTGAGGTTTCTATTAACAGGTCAATATCCCCGCCTGTCCGGCGGTCATCAGTACGTGAACCGAACAGATACACCCGGGCATCCGGCTCCCATTGGCAATGGTGGTTTTAATCAGTTTAATACTGGTATCTAACAGGCGCATGGTTATTCAGGATTAAAAAGTCAGTTAATGGTTTAAAATAACATAGACCATAAAGTTTGTATATTTTAATAAAACCGTTTTCCATGCTCCCGGATATGCTTTACCAGTTCCGGGTGTGACAGGTGGGTAAAATCGACTATATCAAAAAACCAGGGCAGGGGCAGTTCTTCATTGAGCAGGGCTGACAGGCGGGTGGTTGTGTGATGGTTAATGTTTTGTCCCATAATGGCAATATCAATATCCGAACCTTTTCGGTAATTACCCATGGCTCTTGAGCCAAAAATTACCGCCTGCTCTATTTCCGGAAATCCGGCAATAGTCTTTTTGATCAGTTCCAGGCCAGATTCTGAAATACCAAAACTCATTTTTTACTTTCCAGCAATGTGTGGAGTTTTTTTATTTCTGAAAAATACTGGTGAACGATTAAATCAACCGCCTGTCGAAAGTTTTCTTCATTATAGGTATGCGCCAGGATATTTCTTTTGCTCAGCATATCCATCCATACTTCACCATTATCAATTAATTCATAGTGAAAACTTTGTTTAATGACCTCCCGGGGAAATGAGGCCTCTACTGCCTGGCTGGCCAGATAATCTTTAAGGGTTTTCCAGGCCAGTTCAAAGGTATATTCAAAACGCTGGATCATGCCCTCTTTCTCCAGGTCAGACAACGGTGCAACCCTTTCTACCACGGCAGATAATTGACTATAGGCTCTGGAGAAATTATCAAAACGTTGTTGCCAGCGTATTTCTTTGCCCATATTCATAGCTTATATTTTCCAGACCAGTTCACTGTAGGATTCCAGTTTAGCATCTATCGTAGCAAGACAAACTTTTAAAGCACATTTATTAAAATATATTATCCCGAACCTGACTAATCGTCAAACAGTCTCATCTTCAGGTACAGTCAAAAAAAAAGCCCCGGCGATTTCTCGCAGGGGCTTTTTCAGTACAGGCAGCAATAAACGATAAACGTTTGAAATACTCTGATATTTTAACGCTTGGAGTATTGTGGACGCTTACGTGCTTTGTGCAGACCAATTTTCTTACGTTCAACCTGACGGGCATCGCGGGTAACAAAACCGGCTTTGCGTAGTGAACTGCGCAGGGATTCGTCGTATTCAATCAGGGCACGGGTAATACCGTGACGGATGGCACCGGCCTGGCCGGTAATGCCGCCGCCGGAAACATTGACCTTAATGTCGAACTTGTCCAGCATTTCGGTCAGTTCCAGAGGCTGGCGAACCACCATTCTGGAGGTTTCGCGGCCAAAGAATACTTCGATGGGACGGTTGTTAATAGTAATTTCGCCTTTGCCCGGACGCAGATAAACGCGTGCGGAAGAACTTTTTCGGCGACCTGTTGCATAATATTGAGTAGTCATAATTCTTCTGTTCCTGCGATTAAACTTCTAATGTCTTCGGCTGTTGAGCAGCATGTGGGTGCTCAGTACCAGCATAGACTTTCATTTTTTTATACATGGCACGACCCAGTGGGTTTTTGGGCAGCATGCCTTTAACCGCTGTCTCAATAACACGCTCAGGTGCTCTTTCGATCAACTTTTCAAAACTGATGCTCTTCAGACCGCCGGGATAACCGGTATGGTGATGATAGATTTTATCCGTTCTTTTATTACCTGACACATGGACTTTTTCGGCATTGATAACAATAATGTAATCACCGGTGTCCACATGAGGTGTGTATTCTGGTTTATGTTTACCACGAAGACGTCTGGCAATTTCTGTTGACAGACGTCCCAGGGTTTTGTTTTCAGCATCAACGATATACCAGTCGCGCTGTACGCTTTCTGGCTTCGCACTAAATGTCTTCATTTTACTGCGCCTGTGTTTTGTACCGTGCTATCCTGAACAACTCACCAATTAAGTTTCCCGGAAAACACATCTGTTTCAAAGAGCACGAGATTATACATGAGTTTATTGGTTTTAAAAAGTGTTTTTTGAAATAAACTGTGATTTTATTGTGTTTAATTTAAAGTCCGCCTTATGGAGCGGGCATAGCTATCTGAAGACGCCGTAAACCCATCCATGGGGGCTTTTCGACAGCGTCCATGCTGTCGAAACTTCAGATAGCTATGCCCGCTCCATAAGGCTCAGAGTATATAGCACGGTATGTTAGTCAGTATTAAAAACACTATTGGATTAAAAGGGGGAGGAGAAAAAAAGAAGGCGCAACTAAGGGGGGGGGAGCTGCGCCCTTTTAAAAACCACCAAAGGAGGATGGAGGTATAAAATAACTGCTGTCACATCATGTGAACAGTAATCAGTTGCATAATAATATACTGATATACCCTATATTTGTCAA
>JALUZF010000020.1 GCA_027012135.1 Gammaproteobacteria bacterium | reverse complement strand
GCCTTTTTGGGGTGACGTTTTTAGCGATTTATGGTAAGGGTAAATCACGTAAACGACCAAGATTACTTGATTAACCATTTCCCGGAGTCGCAAAAACGATGCGAAAAGCACACATTCAGCAGTTACCCCTGGCCGAGGCAACCCCTGACCACCCCAAGGCGAATGAGTTGGCAAAGATCAGCGAGATTCTCGATCAGAACAGTAGCATATACGATCTGGTCTTACAAGATATCGGTACGGCAGGTGCCGAAACCGGTGCCCATGGCATGACAGCCGAACAGGTGCTTCGGGCCGCAATTATCAAACAGATCGAAGGATTCAGTTACCGTGCACTTGCTTTTCACCTCATGGATTCACGGGTGTACAGCTGGTTCTGCAGAATTGGGATCGCTGGCAAGCCGTTTAAAAAATCAACCCTGCAGCACTGTATCAACGCGATCACAGACACCACCTGGGAGCAAATCAACTGTGTTCTTCTTGACTATGGCCGCAGCGAAGATATTGAGCAGGGCCGAAAGATCAGGGTGGATTGCACGGTGGTTGAATCCAACATCCATGCTCCTTTTGATTCGCAATTGCTTGTTGACTCTGTCCGTGTCCTGGCCCGGATACTGACAACGGTTAAAACGGAACTCCCTGATCTCGTGTTTTCGTTTTCAGACCATGGATGTCGTGCCAAACGCCGGGGCCTGGGCGTCATGAATGCGAAGAGCTCTGCTGAGCGGAAAAAAATGTACAAGGATCTTCTCCTGGTGACGGAAAACACCATAGGCTATGCAGAGCGCTGCCTGAAAGCGTTCAGATCGTATCACCCTGCCACTCTTGAGCAGGGAGGTGTCATGTCCATGGCAAAAGAGCAGCTGGAACATTTCCTCCCCTTAACGCGGCAGGTTGTTTGCCAGACCCGTCGCCGAGTGCTCGAG
Organism: Gammaproteobacteria bacterium; assembly: GCA_027012135.1. GTDB lineage: Bacteria > Pseudomonadota > Gammaproteobacteria > GRL18 > GRL18 > JANELJ01. The sequence continues at coordinate 13,736 of JALUZF010000020.1, read as the reverse complement.
GGAGAATCGGTTCCGGCGGCGGAGAAAATTGTCTCCATCTTCGAGGAGCATACGGATATCATCCGCAAAGATCGTCGTGACACATATTACGGCCACAAGATATGCCTGACCGGCGGCGCCTCCAACCTGATCCTTGACTGTGTGATCCTTGAAGGGAATCCTGCCGACTCCAGCTTGACGGAGATGATGCTGGACAGACAGAAAATCATCTACGATCGTTATCCCCTGAAGTCCTCTTTTGACGGCGGCTTCTCTTCACAGGAGAACCTGAAGAAAGCAAAGGAGAAAGAAGGGGTAAAGGATGTCTGTTTTTCGAAGGGCCGTGGCCTGAAGATCAAGGACATGTGCCGCAGCAACTGGATGTACAAGCAGTTGCGTAATTTCCGCGCAGGTATCGAATCCGGCATATCCTGGCTAAAACGAAGCCTGGGGCTTGACCGGTGCCTGTGGAAAGGGTTTGAGTCATTCAAGAGATATGTATGGGCGTCCATCGTCTCAGCCAACCTGCTGACCATGGCTCGCCATCAGTTAGCCTGACAAGTCCTTTCCTGTACGACGGGATTGACCAGTTTACAGAAGAGGTGCGTCCAATTTTCAGCAATGAGGAACCCGCCACGATACTGTGGAAGGAAAACCGGACCTAAGATGAAAAGCATACAGGAATATATATCAGGTGAGAATAATTATTCTTTACTCTTTACGAAAAATGGCTATTTATGGACAGGCACCAGTTAGAATGAAATCAGGCATAAGCATTGCTCAATGCGATTTGAGCTCATCGCTCTAACCTTGATACCAGGCTGTATGCGCCATGCTTTTACTTGATTTATGGATAAATTTTGGAAGGACAACTTTGGTATCTTTGAGAACATCAAGACTTCCATTCACGGACGCATCACATGCAAGTAAACCAAAATGGAACGACAAAAAGGAAACAGCTACTTACTATTTGGTAACTGAACATGCTGCATCCTGCGACATGTCACCCGGCAAGAGACCAACAGCAGAAAATGCGATCACCTGACATTCAAGTCCAAAAGGCAGATAGCCGAGATAACCGAGGATTGGCATGGCAAAGATATGGTAACGGTCCACATAAGGGATGGAATACTGCCAATGGGCCAGGCTTTTCCAGTTCCACATCTCCCACAAAAAACCACAGATAAGACCGGCCAGGACGGGCAGGAGCACCATTAGCCGGTTCCGCCGCAAAAACAGAGAAAAGAGTGTCGGTCGACCGACAGCCCCATGCACACCGGCAATGATAAACAAAGGGGCAATCCAGACAAAGGGAAAAAGTTGATCCGGTACAATAGGCAGGGCCGCCAAAATCAGCGCCATTCCAACAAGAATAAACCTGCCCGCCCATACTCCCGGGGATAATCGTGGTACAGTGTCAGAATTATAATGGTCAGCAGGAGTGAAGAAGGTGGCCAGCAGGTACATTGTACTGAGGACGGCCGGCAGTACGGTCGAAAAACACAGGGTGGCATGCAGGACATATGCAAAAGCGCTGAAATTATCAACGCCTACATAATACCAGTTCTGAACAAATCGATTCAGCCATTCAAAATACCACCAGAAAACCGCACTGACGGGAAAGAGAAGAAAAAATCGACCGGGATTTCCAAGCAACAGGCAGGTACCGGAACGTCTGAAAGTGACCCCGTTGACCGACAGAATATATCCTGTCCAGAGGGGAAAAAAGGTGTATGGCTGCAGGATCGAAAACCAGGAAAATCGGTTCCAGGCCAATATCCAGGCGCAAATACAAAGCAGTAAACCGCCCCATCCCCACCAGGGAAACGGGCGGGCCGGAAAGTCTCTTTTCAGCGACAAGGCTTGATATGACACAAAGAGCAGACAGCTCATGGTCAATAGGAAAAACAACGTGCCTGTACCAAAGATCACCCGGTTAAACGGGGCATGGGCCACATATCCGGTCAGGGGTGGAAACTGCAGGTACCGGCCGACAGGCAGGCCACTGAGCCACACGCCCGCCAGGGGCAGCAGGACGCAGGCTATGATAGACAGAGATAGCCATGCCGTTTTCGGTGAGCGCACCTTCACCCTGTCCGTTGCCAGCGACCATCGATATATAATTCATGGGGTTTAAAGGCGGACTTGTAGCGCATGGCCTTTACCTCTTTGATCCAGTAGCCGAGATAGAGAAATTCAATATGATGATTTCTGCAGAAATCAATCAGGTATAAAATATTCAACGTTCCGGGACTGCGCCGGCCCTCATCGGGATCAAAGGAAAAATAAACCGCGTTGAGAAATTTTTCCGAGCCGTCAACAATGGCCACCCCTAATAATTTGTCGCCGATACGGTATCGGAACTCAAAGCAATGGGCAATACTGGTAATAAAAAATCCGGTGTAATAGCTGTCGGCCGTACTTTTCCCCTCGGGGAATCGCTTATGCAGAAAGCGATCAAGCAGGGCAAGATTTTCCTTGGTCATGGTCAGGGGCGCAACGCCGACCGTGATGCCGCTGTTTTTCCTCCAGACCCGTTTCTGGTTCCGGTTTGGCCGAAATTCATGCGGCCGGATTCGTATCGGCACACAACCGTTGCAGCCGGGGCAACGCATTGAATACATGCAGTTTCCATTGCGTCGATAGCCCTGGCCAAGAAAATCCGCCATGGTTTTGTTGTCGAGGGAAGAAAACACAGCCTGATGGTAGACGGATTTCCGCTTGAGCCCATACGGACAGCTTGTTGTAATATCAACAAAGCACTGTTCAAATTCCTGAGCTATAGCCATCTCGACCAACTTGCAGTTTTCATGCTCTATCTGTTCATGCCTGCAGCCACAATATATCCGGTATAAAATTCGCTGTAAAATTGGCTCTGCAATTCGCGGTTAAGGCCGCTCCTGTAGAATTTTCAAAATGACGTTATACCAGTCCCTGGTCAAGCATGGCGTTCACCACCTTGACAAAACCGGCGATGTTGGCACCGGCCATGTAATTGCCGTCCATGCCATATTCAGCGGCGGCATCGATACAGGTGGTGTGGATGGAGTGCATGATCTGCTTGAGCCGCGCTTCAACCTCTTCCCTGGGCCAGGAAAGCCGCATGGAGTTCTGGGCCATTTCAAGCCCAGATACGGCGACACCGCCCGCATTGGCAGCCTTACCCGGCCCATACAAAATCCCCTCTTCCATAAAAATATCGATAGCGCCCGGTGTTGAGGGCATGTTCGCCCCCTCACAGACCAAACGGACCCCGGCCTGAACAAGATTTTTCGCATCCTGCTCGTTAATTTCATTCTGGGTGGCACACGGCATGGCGCAATCAGCCTTATGGGTCCAGAGCGGATTATATCCCAATTCTGCATCTGCCTCGGTATACACGGCATTCGGGTATTGCTCGCAATACTCGCGAATACGGCCGCGACGGATATTTTTTAACTGTTTGACAAATTCAAGCTTGTCACGATCGATCCCCTCCTCATCATAGATATAACCGGATGAATCAGACAGGGTCACCACCCTGCCGCCCAGCTGGTTGATCTTTTCGCAGGTATATTGGGCCACATTTCCGGATCCGGAAACCAGACAGGTCTTGCCTTCAATGGAATCATCCACATGATCCAGCATCTCGGAAGCAAAATACACCACCCCGTATCCCGTTGCTTCCGGCCTGATCAGACTGCCGCCCCAGGCCAGGCTTTTACCGGTCAACACTCCGGTAAACTCATTACGCAGTTTTTTATACATCCCGAAAAGATACCCGATCTCACGGGCGCCGACACCGATATCGCCGGCCGGCACGTCCGTATCCGGGCCGATATGACGATGCAGTTCCGCCATAAAGGATTGACAAAATCGCATCACTTCCCCGTCGCTGCGTCCCTTAGGGTTAAAATCGGAACCCCCCTTGCCGCCGCCCATGTGCAGGGTGGTCAGGGAATTTTTAAAAACCTGCTCAAAGGCAAGAAACTTGATAATCGAAAGCGTTACCGAAGGATGAAACCGCAACCCTCCCTTATATGGACCGATAGCGGAATTCATCTGCACCCGAAAGCCGCGATTGACATGGACCTGGCCCTGGTCGTCCATCCAGGGCACCCGGAACAGAATAACACGTTCCGGCTCGGTAATTCGCTCAAGCACGGCCTGTTTACGATACTCAGGATTGCGCTCCAGTACCGGCTTCACCGTTTCCATAACCTCCTGCACAGCCTGAAGGAATTCTTTTTGCTCCGGATCCCGATCCCTGATGTGGGAAAGTATTAGTTCCATAACGATTCCTCTTCTTGTGTATTTTTCATACTTGTTTATTTTTCATACTTGTGTGTTTTTCATAATCAGGCGATAGGTTTCCTCGTCAATCTCCTTCCGCAGGTTCACCGGAGAAAATAATCCGTCGTTCCAACGATAATCATCCCTAAACTCCGGAACAATATACCATGCCTGAAAAAATCGGCAATTAACCAGCACTCGTCAAGCGCCATCAATCATCCTCGGGATAAAAGACGGCTTCCGACGTATGGCCGTCAACCTTGAGGACAAAGGGATCAACCAGGGTTACCTGGGTGACAAAATCCCCCTTGACAACAACTTTCAGCCTCTGGATAAACTCCCAATCGACAAACTCCGCATGCTTTGTGTTATCCGCTGCGCATCGTGCATCCTGAACCATGAGGTAGGGGATGCCCAACGAGGTAATATTCTGAAAAAAATGTGAGCCCTGGGACGGCTCGGCCCGAATGCTGCAATCCTGCAGCTCAACAATGGCACCGACACCGGAAATATCGTTCCAGCAGACGGGGATCCCCAGCCAGGGGTCGGCCGTACCCCAGCGGCCGGGACCAATCAGCAGGTAGGGCCGTCCGGCCTTATGCAGCCGGGTATTGATTCGGCTTATTTCTGCGGCCATCTTTTTGGTCTGGGCAACATCAAAACTTTCCTGCCGAACAAAAACAATCTCGCGGATGGCCTCATACCGGCCATGGCCAAGGGCCCGCCCGGAACGAAGAATACTGCGTTCACGTTCCTCCTGCCGGATCATGATCTGCAGATTTTCATTGCCGGTGACTATCGGCCGAATCTGTAGAAAATAGAACACGCTCTGCGCGGGGTCCCTGTGCAGGTCAACGGCGAATTCAATTTCCACCTCACAGCCCATACCCTTTTTGCCGATTTCCAGCAACTCTTTGAGCATATCCGGCAGCGGATAGCTCCCGTACTTCAGGATTGAAGCAAAGGTCAGCACCTTGGGCCCACCGGGCAGGTCACCATCACGAATGCGGTATTCTTCGGGAAAAAATGTGGAAGAAAGCATCCGTATCGGTTCCTCATCAACCGCTTCATCAACAGGCCGTCGCATAAGATTACCCTGCTCGGGCAAAAACTCCTCAGAATGAGTGCAATCAAGACAGTACATCCAACGCTGGGCATTGGCCAGGATATCATCGACCGTGGAAAACTGCGGCAAATGACCTGGAAAGGCCGGCGAAAAACGAAGACTCTGTTCACCTTCAACCACGGTTTTTCCAAAACCAACGGCAATATGAACAATACCGTCCTGTGAGGTCATGGGTGATATCGGATAATAGTTATACGACTGGGCAACACCGGAAATCGCCGGATAGAAACAGCCGTTATAGCAGCTGCCCGCCAACTGCTGAATGATAACCGCCATGGAATCATCCAGGGTTTGTCCGATGGAACGCGAAAAAGAGCGAGGTCCGGAATACCAGGTGGAGGCATACACCAGCTTGACCGCCTGTTGCAGCTGCTGGAACCGTACTTCAAAGCTTGCCGCGCCGTTCACCAGCATAAAGGTGCTATATAATCCGGCATAGGGCCGCGACTGGGCATCTTCGAGCAGGCTTGAGGACCTGACGGATAGCGGCCCGTCAATTTTTTCCAAAAATGCCCGCAGGTCACCGGCAAGCCATTCCGGCAGGGAGGCCTGAAGAAAACAATCGGCGATATCGTCATCCGTGGCCCCTTCCTGATACGTCAAATCATTCTGCAAAATAAAATCATTGAAGCCATCGGCGGTTATTATACAGGTCCGGGGAATGGTAATGGTGCGTCCGGGTCCTTCGGACCTTTTTTTCATTGAACGGTACAGCCAGGAAGAGATAAAGGCCAGCCCCCTGGCCTTACCGCCCATGGATCCCTTGCCGATTTTGACAAAATCCATAATTTCAGGATCAAAATTCTGCCGGTCAAACTGGGCAACGACCCCTTGCTGTCTGATCTTCCGCAGAGCATGCACCTTGCTGACCAGTTCCTCACGCAGAATCTCCCCGCTGACCGCATGCTGAAAAAAACGTTTATGCATTCTGATGGCCAGAGCGATCTCGGCCCGCGCCATGGCCCAGTTGCAAAAATGATTATTGCGGCCGTGATAGAGAATCGATTCCAGCGGTACGGTTTTCAACCGGGCCTCAAAATCATGCAGATTTTTTGCCCGCCCAACCTCGGTTCCATCGGGCAGACAAAAGACAAAATCACCAAAACCAAGGTATCGCAGGAAAAAATTATGGATTTTCTGACGAATCTTCTTGGTGTTTTTTTCAACAAAGGCTGCCGAAAGAAATTCCGCATTTGTTCTGTTAGCCGCCTCCGTACTGAGCAGCAAGAGCGGAAGATCGGGCTGTTCATAGCGAAATTCCGCCAACAGATCAACGCCCGCCCTTTCATTTAGTGTCCCGTTTTTCGGAAAACGAACGTCTGAAAGGACACAGAAAATGTACTGCCGATACTTTGTAAAGATTTCGACCGCTTCTTCATAGGAGGCGGCAGTCAGAATCTTTGGCCGGGCCCGCATTTTCAACAACCGGTGTTTCTCGTTCAAACCCTCATCAAGGACCGACTGGGTCTGCCGGACTACTTCCGCATACAACATCGGCAACAGCTGCGACCTGTACAGGGGCGAGTCCTCAACAAGAAGAATGACCCGAACCATGGCCTTGGTGGTATCGGTCTCGACATTGAGGCCATCTTCCACATTCTTGATGATTGCAAGCAGGATATCGGAATCGCAACACCAGACATAGATGTTATCGACACAGGTGCAGGTGTCGGCCTGATCGGGGATAACGGCATCACGCACGGAATGGGCCAGCAGGATGACCGGCAGATTAGGATAGCGTTTCTTGACCTCGCTGCCGAAACAATACCCGTCCATTTCACCAAGATGCGGCATGGTGATAACGAGATCAAACCACTTGCTTGCAAGAATTTCCAGGGCCTGACGAGCGGTTGTGGCCCTGGTTATCCGGGGCGGACGGCTGAGATTGAGGCCATGGTATTCATTGATGATGCGGGAGGCCATGGAATTGTCTTCTTCCATGATATAGGCATCATAGGGGCTGGAAACAAGGAGGATTTCCTGCACCTTGAAGGCCATCAGTTCATGAAAAACGGTGAAATGAGGATCAAAACCATTTGCCGACAATGCAGGATCACTACCCGCTGTGACCGTTGATGACTTCATTCCAATGTCCCCTTGTCAGGTCGATCCAATTTTTTTGTTTTGCGCAACAATTCCAGTTCGTCCGGCGTGTTGATATTGCGCCAGGACCCATGCAGATCGGCGGGAGGCTGCGGGGTGATAATACCGGCCCTGCCGACCAGGCCACCGGGACGCAGGCAACCCTCGGCGGCCAATTGTTCCACAAGAGGGCGACAACGAAAATCATACCAGGCCAACAAAGGTTCCACCCGGCCGTCACCACGCAGGTCCGGCAGGATCGCTCTGATGCCCGGTTTACGCCGGGATTTCAGCCAGGAAAAGGCGCGCGGATCAATGGCAGGCTGATCGCAGGCCACCATGAGCCAGGAAACGGCAGACTGCCAGCGCAGGACTGAAAGCAGTCCGGCAAGGGGTCCGGCAAGACCGGAAACGTCCGGCACCCGGACAAGGCGGGCAAGAGAAGAAGGCACCTCACCTTTACCCGAAAGCACCACCTGATCGACATGGGGTTCAAGCTTGTTAACGGCGTCTTCAAGCCAGGTCCGGCCATCCTGATCGATAAGATGCTTGGGCCGCCCCATGCGACTGCTCTTACCGCCTATCAGCAGGCAGCCATAAAGCGGAATGCGGAGACATTGCTCCGCAAGCCAGTCGGATATCCACTGGAACACCCTATCCACCCGTCGCTGCGAAGGCTCAATGACATGAAGGATGGTTCCCGCATTTTCCGGAGGCCTGGCATGGCCCTTGCCGAGCAGCCAGATCTTGTTCACCGGGGTAGAGGCATGTCCCTCGACCAGAACCAGGTCATAGTCGACGCTGAGCCGACGAAGGCAAAATAAAAAACCGTCGGTATCATGCCGACGGATAAAAAACTCCTCGCCAAACAGAGCCACATCGGCACCGGCCTGAAAAAAACGATCACTGTCCTTGCCCGGGGCATCAACGACAACGCGATGAGCCCCATGTTTGACCACGGCCACCCGCAGGCCAAGATTGATAAATTTCGGGATCAAGGCCTCAATCAAGGTGGTCTTGCCGGCGCCGCTGCTGCCGCAGAGGCCGATGATCGGTAAACAATCATTTGGCTCAGAGTTTTTTCTCACGAAATCCACCTTGATGACTTCTAAAAAGTTCTTTTTTTTAAGATGGCTAAGTAAAAACATAGATATACAGGTAAGCGGAGCGTAGCGGAGACTCCGAGGAGTGGTGTTCCGGGACGGGTCGCAACTATACAGGTAGTATGTTGTGAATCGCACCGGGACAGGACGCCATAGATCGAAGTTTTTACGACGCTATCCACCTTAATTTCCCGCTTTTCGGAAACAGCCCCTGCATTCGTCCCCGGCGCAACAGTTCCTGGACGGCGCCAATGCCCTCATCTCCCAGCTGCAGAGAAAAATCATTCACGTACAGATCAATATGGCTTGCCAGGACCCTGTCATCAAGCTCCTGGGCATATTCCCTGATATACTCCTGTCCTCTGCCTGGATGATGCCGTATCCACTGCAGACTTTTTTTGATCCCCTGATTGATTTCACCTTGCACCTGAGCCGGCAATGATGCACGCACACCAATGCAACCAAGAGGAATAGGAAACCCGGTTTCCTCCTCCCACCAGAGGCCCAGATCCTGCAGGCAGAAAAGATCCCTGTCCCGGTAGGTGAAACGTCCCTCGTGGATAATGACGCCTGCGTCAACCGTCCCCTTTTGCACGGCTGCCATTATTTCATCAAAACGCATGACCACGGTCCGGGTCACTTCGGGCGCAAAAAGTCGCAGCAACAGGGCTGCGGTGGTATAGGTGCCAGGAATGGCGATACAACTCTTTTCATCGACCCGGAAGGAAGCATCAGCGCTGACCAAAAGAGGCCCACACCCCCGGCCCAGGGCGGCTCCGGCAGTGAGCATCACATAGTCATCCAGCAGATGGCCAAGGGCGTGAAAAGAGAGTTTGGTCACATCAAGACGCCCCTGCATGGCCCAACGATTGAGCTGCTCCACATCAGCCGACACCGGTTCTGTAAAGGCTATATGACGGAGGGGAACCAAGCCATGCACCAGGGCGTAAAAGATATAGGTATCATTTGGGCAGGGTGAAAAACCAATGGAGAGCGGTTCAGGGTTCAAGGTTTCGGGTTTGGAGTTCAAGAGTTTTGGTTCAAAGTTCAGGGGTTTTGAGTTTCCATCAGGTGGCCGGCGACAAGGGCTGCCGTTGCTCCCGCCTTTGTGCAGGCCTCCTGTAAACGCCAACGGCCGGTATCGCGATCTTCGACAAAATTGCTTATACAGCGGATTTCAAGACATGGTAGCAGGTAGGCATCACAGACTCGGGCCACGGCAGCGCCTTCCATGTTTTCACACAGACCGTCAAACTGATCGGCCAGCATGTCGCCTCTTTTCCGTGTTCCCGACACGCAGCTAACGGTGAGAAAGCGCCCCTGATGAAAACCTATTTTTTTCTTTGCCAGAAGAGTTGCGGCATCCTGCAGCAGTTTTTGATCCAGGGAAAAACGGTTGCGGACGCCAAGCTCAGGAGCTGAAAAATGCTCAATTCCGTCCAGGTAACATATCCCCATGTCGGCAAAAACTTCCTCTTTCGCAAGACAGATATCCAACATATCCGCACTCGTGCCTCCGGATCCGAGGTAGGCCCCGGCAACCCCGAAATGGAGAACTCCCTGCAAACCACTCCTTCCCCGTTCAAGACGGGAAGTCAAGGAAAATGCGGTTTCAACCGGACCAATACCGGAGATCAGCGGTTCCCAGGACAGAGAATCGGAAACAGCATTCCGGAAGGCACGCATTTCCATTTCTGTGGCAGCGACGACGAGAAACACAATAATTCAATAAGTTGAAGAAATGATCCCCTTCTGCAACACGTCTACTATTGCAATCAGGAACCTGATTACCACCGAAGCTCAGCAAAGCCGTATCAGGGATAACATCGCTCGGTATTCGCCACTTGATTTGACATAAAATTCATCTGTTACGTAGAGAGGTTCTCTTTGTTTAATCCCACCAAGCGATGGTATCCCTTGTTTCTGAGGATTGATGGTAATCAGGATCAGGAATCATAGCACGGCGGATGTGTTTGGGGCAATAACTCTAAAGGGAATACCCCTTGACCTCATTGTACAGTAGTGTATGTATCGCCGAAACATATTTTTTCGCACCCAGCGTATGGAGTAATCAGCATACCTGGACCAAATTTTCAGATCATACCCATAATAAATGATTAACGAGGACCTGCAGCTGACAGCCTATGACTTTGAGCTTCCGGAGGAGAGCATTGCCCAGGAGCCTGCACAGCGCCGCGACCAATCCCGCCTGATGGTGCTGGACAGGGCCGGGGACACGCCTGTTCACACCCGCTTTGCCTCCATCCTTGACTACCTGCGGCCGGGCGACCTCCTGGTTCGCAACAACACCAGGGTCTTTCCAGCACGATTGCAGGGCCGCAAGGAAACCGGCGGCCGGGTGGAAATGCTGCTGCTTGAATATCCGGGCAGCGAAAAAAAGATGGATGGAGAACCGTGGCGAACGGCACGGGTACCGGCACTGCTGAAAAGTTCAAAACGACCAAAGGAAGGGGCAACCCTGCACTTCCACGATGATATCCAGGCAACGGTTCTCCACCTGCGCAAGGACGGCAAGGTTGAGGTTGAACTTTGCTATCGACCCGGAGAAGGCGAAGGGTTGGATGATCTTTTATGCCGGTGCGGACAAATTCCGCTGCCGCCATATATTCACCGGCCAGACGGCAGCACGCCCCAGGACGTCCATCGTTACCAGACCTGCTATGCCGAGGCGACCGGGTCCGTGGCCGCCCCGACCGCCGGTCTCCATTTCAGCGATGAGCTGCTCGGCGTCATTGATCGTCTGGGGGTGGAAATATGCAATGTAACCTTGCATGTCGGTTATGGCACATTTGCCCCGGTACGCTGCAGTGACATTACCCGGCACAGGATCCATAAGGAATTTGTCGAGGTGTCTTCACAAACCGCTGCAATAATCAACCGCGCAAAAAAAGAACAGCGAAGGATATGGGCGGTGGGCACCACCACTGTTCGGACCCTGGAATTTGCGGCCGACAGCCGGGGCAACGTCCTACCGGTCAATGCTCCCTGCGGCCTTTTTATCTACCCCGGTTTTCAATTTCAGGTGATCGATAACCTGATCACCAACTTCCACCTGCCGCAGTCATCCCTGATGTTTCTCGTTGCCGCCCTGACAGGCAGAAAACGGCTGCTGAAAAGTTATCGGGAAGCAATCGACAGAGGCTACCGCTTTTTCAGCTACGGTGACGCCATGGCGATTATCTGTAAATAATATACAGGCAGGAGCGAGCTTTAACCAGGAATTCAGTCTCATATATATCGATATATCGCGGCTAAAGTCGCTCCTATGGTATTATCTTATTTGTGCTAATAATTTAATTTTAAGGATTTATGAAGAGGCCGGTGTAGAAGAAGCTGCCGGACAACTTTTACAGGGGCTGTCACCGCCTTTACAGGGAGGTGTGGCAGGTTTTTTGGACGAGGTGTCCTTGGCAGGCGTTTTTTTCCCATTACCGTCTTTAGCCGAGGACCCGCTATACCCATCGGCATACCAGCCGCCTCCTTTCAAATGAAAGGAACTCCGTGAAATGAGTTTTTTCACTGTACCACCGCATTCAGGACAGTTGGACAGTGGCTCATCAGTCATTTTTTGCTGCACTTCAAAAATTTTCTCGCATTGCGGGCATTCATATTCATAAACCGGCATGATATTCTCTCATACAAAAATACTTTAAAGGTAGTCTCTCCCGAAAAAAAAAGCTGCTGGAGTGACCATAATCCGTGTTTGTCTGGTATGTCGGCCCAACCCGGCCCGACTTTATTCCTGTTGCACAATAATTCCGCTGTTCGCCACTGTCAAGACCGGACGATTTATTTGAAACAGTCTTGTGCAAATACGTCCTCCAGGCATAAAGATGCTTGTTCAACAGGAGAATTACAATGAAATGTCTACTCATTATTGGTCCGGCTGTTGGTGAGCGTATACCCATTTTCCCCAAAATAGCCACCGAATTCCAGAAAAACACTGAAAGGCAAGCAAATTTCTTGCAAAGATTGTATTGATCATCTATGTATGCTTTATAATATACTCTCAATACAATCAAAGAAAGTATCAGTTTCATCACTGGACTTTCATGGAACAACTGCAAGTGACAAAGAAATTTATCTGATTGATCAAAAAATTCAGTTTCATTGTCCAGCTTACATTCAACAACTTCAACTTGGAGATCCATCAATGGCAAAGTCTTTGGTCGAAATGACGGCAGAAATTGTCAGCGCTCAAATTACTACCACTGAAATGAGCACTGAAGATATCAGTCAAGCGCTGAACGACACCTTTAAAACGCTCAATGGCCTGCAGACGCTTGAGCTTACCGGCCGACAGCCGGACGTGGAGCAGGACAGGAAAATCATGGATCCGGCAAAGTCAATTCAGAAAAATAAAATCATCTGTCTTGAGTGCGGTGAATCCTTTAAAATGCTCTCTCCCAAGCATTTACGCTCCCACGATCTTACCCTGAAAGAATACCGGGAGAAATATGGTTTTAAGGCCAGGCAACCGCTCTGTGCCAAGGCCTTGTCCGAAAAACGTTCCAAGTCCGGTAAGAAACGGGGTTTGCCCGAAAATCTGCGCAAAGCCATTGCCGCAAGAAGTAAAAGAAAGAAAAAATAGTCGTTACTTCGACAAAATGTACATATCCTGAAGGACCGGCGTCCTTCAGGATTTTTTCTGCAGGCCTTATTCCCTCTCCTCTTTCCCCATGCCTTGTCAACAAACCGTCCAAAAAGTCTTTCCTGATTCATCCCCTCAACAATCACGTTTGCCATGATCGGCATCTTTGATTCCGGCGTGGGCGGCATGACCGTTGCCAGGGCCATTGAACAGCTCTGCCCGGACTACCCACTGATTTATTTTGGTGATATTGCGCGTACTCCATATGGTTCCAAAAGTCCGGAAACCATTCAACGGTATGCAGTCAACAACACAAAGTTTCTGGTGGATCAGGGGGCGGAACTGATCGTCATTGCCTGCAATTCGGCAGCCAGTACGGCGCTGCCCACCCTGAACGACCAATTTGATCTACCGATTCTCGATGTCATCACCCCGGCGGTCCAACAGGCCGCCCAAGTGACGAAAAATGGAAAAATCGGTATCATCGGCACCAGGGCCACCATAAAAAGCACCATTTATGAACAGGGCATCACTGCTAAGCGTCCCGGATCCAGGGTATTCA
>JALUZF010000019.1 GCA_027012135.1 Gammaproteobacteria bacterium | reverse complement strand
AAACACATCCTTCACAGGGTGGTTGATGTGTAATGATCCAAAATAACTCACAATAGCTTTGACCGATTCAGGAGCCTATAAATATATCCCTGGACCAAAGAGCCGATCAGGATGTAACATGATAGAACTACAGTAAATTTTAGACCAAAACAGTCTACCATCATCGGCAGAAGGGGAATTTTAATGGTCCTTGAGGCAAAAAAAACCACTATTAATTCATCCCTCATTCCCTGGCTGCGCAAGTCTTCAAGCAGTGGATACCACGCATACATTGGTCCATGGCTGATTATGCCGCCTGCCAGAGCCCATAGCCATCCTGCGTAGCTGCTGTCCCGACCAAGATACCTGGCAATTTGTCCGGGTTGTAAAAAATAATTCAACAGGGCCGTAAACAGTATCACGACCACAAATATAGGCAGGATTCTCGCCAGAATATGAATACTTTTCAGGAGAGCCGGTTGAGCAGATTCACGGTTGAAAAGAAATAGAACCCCATAGAGAATGCAAACGGAAAGAAAAAAGTATTTGCCGCGAAAGGCAAAGGGCTTATTCTGCTGTTTTTTCATGATAGCACTTGCAGAGTCAGCGTGGTCAGCACGGCAATGAACATGGTAGAAATAAAGGACAGAATGTTACGATACAGGGTAAACTTGCCTCCGAAAACCTCCAACTCCGCCGGAAGCTGGACAAATCCCAAGGTCACCCAGGAGAGGATAAAGGCTGTTACGGCATACAGTGATATACCATTATCAAGCAGCTCTCCTCCAAGCAAGTAACTGACAATCGGGTTTCCGGCTGCTATTGAACCTGTGAGAGTTCCGAGAAGGGTATCAACAAACAGGGAATTTCCCCGGAACAGAGAGGCGAGCATTTTTGGCGTCACTATGACCTGAAAAAGACCGACCAGGCCGATAACTCCGAGCAGCAGTGGAGCCATGGCCAGGAAGGCAAGAGCGCTTTTCTGCAAAACAGCGCGAAAAGCAGGTCGTTGCCCGGATTGTTTCCGTTGATTCTTTTCTTTATGTGGTTGTATAATTTTTCCTTGATGTCGATGAGTAAAAATCGAGCAGGAGTCCGGTTCATTCATATATAAAGATGGGTGTCAGGCGTAAGGTGCCCTTAATTA
>JALUZF010000018.1 GCA_027012135.1 Gammaproteobacteria bacterium | reverse complement strand
CTATATCATGGTTGTTTTCAACCTAACATCTTAGCATTTATGCGTTGTGCGCAGCATTACGTATAAATGTCTGTTGGACATTGCCGCGTAACTTACATCAGTTTACCTTATTTATGGAATTTGTTTTTTATAATAGCTGCCATATCGCAGTCGGTTGAGTTAAAATTGTTCATTATAATTCTCCGGCCTGGTTTTCATGATGAACTCATCCGGTGTGAATTGCTCTAATAAATCAGAGGCAATAACCTGGGCTCGGGGCACCCAGTGAAGATATTTCATGGTGACTCGAACATCGCTGTGTCCGAGAAATAATTGCAATTGATGAATGGGTAAACCCTGTTCGAGTTGATGGGTTGCATAGGCATGTCTGAGTCCATGAATACCACCCTCTTTGTCGATGTGGGCTTTGGCTTTCGCCTGCTTAAAGATTTTCTGAGCACTGGATATACCCAATGTTTTCTTCTTTTTTTGAGTCGAGCAAAAGAAATAGTGCTTCAGCTCCCAGGTTTTCCAGTAATATCGCAATAAACGCAATAAACTGGGTGAAAGTGGAATATTCCGATCTTTTCTGCCTTTTCCTTGCACAACACGTAATAATAAGCGTTCAGAATCAATATCATTTTGGGTTAAAACAACCGCTTCACTGGCTCTTAATCCACAGCCATAACATAAACTTAATAGTGTGAGATGTTTGAGATTCCGGGTGGTGTGTAAAATGGCATAAACTTCTTTTTGGGTCAGTAAAACCGGTATTTTTTGAGGGCGCTTAGGGAGTTGAAAATCAGATAAAAAGTTACTTTTTTTAAGAACCTGTTCATAAAAAAACTTTAAAGCCATTAAGGTTTGGTGAATGGTTGATGCAGACCATTTTCGTTCACTGGATATGCCGATTAGCCATTGTTTAATTTCTTCACTGCTAATGTGTTCTGGTGATCGATGATAATAACTGGTCAGTCTAGTGACAGCACTTAAATAGACCTGACAGGTTTTTGGGGCAAATTGTCTGAAAGTCATCAGATCAAGCATTTTCTGACGTAAAGAAGTCATTAGGATTCTCCTTATGAGTTTGTAGTAGGAGATCTTAATATCGGCATATTGTTGATAAATGCTTATTTTTATAGCATCAGGAGAATGGTTTGGGGGAAGTGAATTCGGGAGAAAGCTACCGCGAAGCGGTTTTGTTCAACAAGTTACTAAGCAGTTTCGTTTAATTATGGCACACATCCAGACTCTACTCAAAATCCCCTTTGAATCTTACAATTCCTTTCTGGATAACACTCAATTCAGTACAAAAAATAGTTTTTGGATAAAACCATATACAGATTGCCGAATCGTATTAATCGCAACCTCACTCAAATATATGAAGAATCATTAAATTGAACTAATTTTGGAAAATGAGGATCAGATCTGAACTACTACCGATTAAGGCAGTTTCCTCACCCAGGGTTTTAATTGTTTTAAATCTTCCGGTAGTGCTTTTACAGCCTGTCTGGCCTGCTTAAAGCTCTGATAGTTGCCTATAAGGACAATAAACCAGGGCCTGTTATTCAGTTCCGTCTGGTAAATTGTGGCCTTATTGACCAGTTGATACTTAAGCATAAAGTCCTTAATGGAGGCTGTCTGATAGGAACCGGATACCTGGACAGCATAAAACGGAGTGGTTATGCTGCTGACAGGAATAATGGCCTGCTTTTTGGCGCTGGGTTTTGTAATGTTTGAAGGATTAGTTGTTTGAGATGGAGTTTGCAGGTTTTTCTCAAGTTCAGCTACTTTACTGTCTATCTGAGAAACCTTCTCTGATAAATGACTGACAGACTGTTTAAGCTGGCTCTGTTCCTCTTTTAAACCGGCGGTTTTACCATTAAGTTCTTTTTGCAGTTCTTCCTGAAGCTCTTTTTTCAGAGTCACTTCCAGTTCCGCCAGCCGGTTTTGCAGAAGTTCCTGTTGTGGTTTGCTGTTAAGCGTGGCTGTGTCGGTCGTAATTTCAGGCTTAGTCTGCGGGGTCTTTAAAGTACTCTGTTCCTGAGACTGCTGTGCCTTTATTTCTTTAATGGATTGTCTGATCTGAGTAAGCTGATCATTAAGAATGATACTGTTCTGTTTGGTAAGGGCATTAATTTTACTGAAGGTTTCATTTTTAACTTCAGTTTTTATCTGTGCGGTCAGGCTTTGTTTATCTACAGGTGTCTGCAGGCGATCCTGAGTAAAAACCAGCAGGGCGGAAATGGCCAGTACTGAAATAAGTCCTATGCCGAACAGCTGACTCCGGCTTTTAATTTTAGCACTTAGATGATTCAGTTCGCCGGACAGTTCCTTGTGCTGATTCTGTTGCTGGTACTGAAACTGGTGGTAATTATGCAGCTGGGTTTTCTGATCCAGTTGAGCGTTATGCAGCTGCTCCAGACGGTTTTCCACATCGTTATAATGCTGTTCCAGTTTACTGGATAAACTGCCCAGTTTTTTTTCAGTGATCTGTTCCGAACTGTTTAATTCTACCTGTTCGGCCTGCAGTTGTTCTATGGTTCGGGTCAGACTATCCAGTTGTTCGACCGGGTTCTGACTGTTTTCCAGCAGGGGATTGAACTGCTGTAACTGTTCATCCAGTTCATTCAGCTGCAGCTGCTGAGTCTGTACCTGTTCGGATAATTCCTTACTCTGCTGCTGTTCAAGGGATTGCTGATCCTGTATGTCGCTAAAGAGAGTCTGCAGTTGGGTGGACTGTTCTGCCACTTCGGTTAACTGCTGTTCCAGTTGTTTAAGCTGCTTGCGCAACTGGTCAGTCTGCTCAGACTGAGCTGTCTGATCTGAGTCTCTCAGGCTCTGTATATGGGTTTTAAGTTCTTCATGGGATTGTTTTAACAGGCTGTCGAACTGCTCAACCTGTTGCGCCAGGGCATTAAAACGCTCGTCATCCAGTGCTTTTTCTGAACTCGGCTCCTCAGTCTGTTGCTCAGCAATACTCTGTTTCAGTAACTGAAGTTCATTACCCAGTTCATTAAGTTGTTGTTCCAGGGGAGTAATTAACTGCTGTTGAGCATCCTGAAGTGAATTTAAGCGGTTTTCAAACTGTTGAAAATCCTGTTCCTTATCCTGCTGTAAGGTCTGTATCTGCTGCAGGGACTGGTGAATATTGGTGGTATCGGTCTGCAGCAGGTTTAAACGGGTATCCTGTTCCTCTTCATGAACCTGTATCTGCTGGATATATTCCTGCACCTGTTGCTGCAGTTTTTCCAGGCTGTCTGCAAACTCATTCAGTCCCTGATCAGGCTGATCCAGCTTCTGATCAAACCGGCTTAACTCAGTTTCAAAATGGCTGATTTTGTCAAATAGCTCATTATAGGAAACGCCCAGGTAATCGAGCTGCTTCTGCCAGGGCTGCTGAGCTTGTTCCAGTTGCTGCTCCAGAGTTTCAATGCGTTTGATAACCCGTTGTTCAAGATTGGTAAACAGGCTGATTTCCTGGGTTAACAGACGGGTTTCCCTGTCAAACTGTTTGAGTTTTTTGTCGAAATGCTTTTTAAACTGTTTCAGCTTTTTTAACAGTTCATGACTGCTTTTGTCATTTGCCACTGTATCCAGCAGTTCATTATCCAGCTCATTAAGGTGTTTTTTGATGGTGCGGATTTCTTTTTTAAAGGCTGCCAGACGGTTTTGTTCATCTTCGCGCTGTGTGGTGAGATGGTTAAGCTGTTTCTGAATGTTTTTTAAGGCAGCAACGGGCTGTTCACTGGCAGGAACTACCGGTTGTTTAACAGGTGCAGGTGTATCTGACTGATTAACAGACAGTTTTTTTAATTTTTTGGTACTTTTCCGGGTGTTTTCCTGAGTACTTTTTTGTTTCTGTTTGTCTTTTTTATTGTTGTTATTATTAGACTGTCGTTTTCTGGCCACAATCCGTTCCTGTTTAGAAGCGTTTTCAGATGGTTTTAAAAAAGCTTATACTCACTTATATACAGTAATATTTTAGCAAATACGGTTAAAACTTAAAGTTTGTTCTCTAATAATATAGCAAAATATTGAAATTGTTAAGATTTATTTATAAAAAACTATAATAATGTTAAGTGAGGAGTGAGTAATAGCGATCTGGAAGACGGAACTTTTTATAAAATCAGCAGTCACTTGTAATAATAGAAACAACCCCCATAAATACTTATAATCCACTTATACACAGAAAAAGCATAATCGATTTTTTAATTTCAATAATATTCAATTGCAGTGCAAATGGTTCTATAATTTAAACTGTATAACATAAATAATTAGTGAAAGTTTTTATTAATTAACTACACTGGTAGTACAGTGGTAGAAAGTACAGACATTAAATAAGTGTCTGGCATAAAGGGATAAGGCTTTAAATTTTAAATATGATAGATGTTAGAAATTCAGATGACTGGTCTGATGATGAGTCAAACGACATTGACATGGGTGATACGGCGGTTGAAACAGCCAAACCCAAAGCCAAAAAACCCCGAATGTATCGGGTTATTCTGAATAATGATGACTACACACCAATGGAATTTGTTGTTCATATTCTGGAAAATTTTTTTACCATGGACAGGGCAAAAGCAACACGGATCATGCTTGACGTACATAATACTGGTAAGGGAATATGCGGTGTTTTTCCAAAAGACATTGCAGAAACCAGGACATTGCAGGTTAATAATTATTCCAAAAAACACAATCATCCTCTGATGTGTTCTATGGAAGTTGAATAAAAAGGTAGTTGAATAGTGTTAAGTAAAGAGCTTGAATTTACACTCAATCTTGCATTTAAGGAAGCACGGGAAAAACGGCATGAATTTATGACCGTAGAACACCTGCTGCTGGCCTTGCTGGATAATCCGGCGGCGGAAGATGTGTTAAAAGCCTGTTCGGTTAACCTGGACCAGCTTCGTAATGAACTCATGGTGTTTCTGGACGAAACCACTCCGGTATTATCGGAAATCGATGAGCGTGACACTCAGCCCACTCTGGGCTTTCAGCGGGTTCTGCAGCGAGCTATTTTCCAGGCTCAGTCCTCAGGCAAAAAAGAAGTCAACGGCGCTAATGTTCTGGTGGCCATTTTTAATGAGCAGGAATCCCAGGCTGTTTACCTGTTAAACAAGCAGGATGTTTCCCGTCTGGATATTGTTTCCTATATTTCCCATGGTATTTCCAAAGTGGATGACGGGAATGAGGGCATTGAAGAAGATGACAAAAGTGCGGAGGGCAATGAAGAACTGGCCGATGCCAAAGCTTCTCAGAATCCACTGGATCTGTATGCCGTTAATTTAAATAAACGGGCGGAAGAGGGCAGAATCGATCCGCTGATTGGACGTAAGGAAGAAGTTAACCGTACCATTCAGATCCTCTGCCGCCGCAGAAAGAATAACCCCCTGTTTGTGGGTGAAGCAGGCGTTGGTAAAACCGCACTGGCAGAAGGGCTTGCCAAGAAAATTGTAGATGATGAAGTGCCGGAAATTCTGGAAGGTAATACCATCTATTCTCTGGACCTGGGCGCTTTGCTGGCCGGAACCAAATACCGGGGTGACTTTGAAAAACGCCTCAAGGCCGTTCTGAATCAGCTTAAAAAAGAGCCTAAATCCATACTGTTTATTGATGAAATCCACACCATTATCGGCGCCGGTGCGGCTTCCGGCGGTGCTATGGATGCTTCCAACCTGATTAAACCGGCCCTGTCCACCAGTGATTTACGCTGTATCGGCTCCACCACTTACCAGGAATACCGGGGGATTTTTGAAAAAGATCATGCCCTGGCACGACGGTTCCAGAAAATTGACGTAACCGAACCGTCTGCAGAAGAAACCTACCGAATTCTTGAAGGTTTGCGTTCCCGGTTTGAAGATTATCACAATATCAAGTACACCAAGCAGGCCCTGCGTACGGCAGCGGAACTGTCTGAGCGTTATATTAATGAGCGTCATCTGCCGGATAAGGCAATTGATGTGATTGATGAAGCGGGTGCCAATCAGCAGTTAAATACGCCGTCTAAACGCAAGAAAACCATTGGGGTTAAGGAAATTGAAGCCATTATTGCTTCTATTGCCCGTATTCCGCCAAAAAATATCAGTACCTCGGACAAGAATTCGCTTAAGAAACTGGCGCGTAACCTGAAACTGGTGATTCACGGCCAGGACAAGGCCATCGAAACGCTTGATGATGCCATTAAAATGGCCCGTGCCGGCATTGGCCGGGATGACAAGCCGATTGGCGCCTTCCTGTTTGCCGGTCCTACCGGGGTGGGTAAAACCGAGGTGTCCCGTCAGCTGGCTAAATTAATGGGCATTGAGCTGATACGCTTTGATATGTCTGAATATATGGAACGTCATACCGTGTCCCGTCTTATTGGTGCACCTCCCGGTTATGTGGGTTATGACCAGGGCGGTCTTCTGACCGAAGCCATTACCAAGCATCCCCATGCGGTACTGCTGCTGGATGAGATTGAAAAGGCCCATCCTGATGTCTTTAATCTGCTGCTGCAGGTCATGGACCACGGTACTCTGACGGATAATAACGGCCGCAAGGCAGACTTTAGAAATGTTATCCTGATTATGACCACCAATATGGGAGCCGAGGCCATGTCTCGTTCATCTATTGGTTTCACCAAACAGGATCACAGCAGTGATGGTGCGGAGGCGATTAAACGCGGCTTTACACCGGAATTCCGCAACCGTCTGGATGCCATAGTACAGTTTGCGCCGTTGTCTGAAAAAGTCATGGAACAGGTGGTTGACAAGTTTATCTTTGAACTGGAAACCCAGCTGGCTGATAAGAAAGTGGAACTGTATGTGGAACCAGATGCCCGTAAATGGCTGGCCCAAAATGGCTATGATGAGAAAATGGGGGCACGTCCAATGACCCGACTGATTCAGGAAAGCATCAAGAAACCACTGGCCGAAGCCCTGCTCTTTGGTGAACTGGAACACGGCGGTACAGTGATGGTTTCAGTGGAAAACGGTGAACTGAAGTTTGATGTAAAAAGCCAGGTCGGCAAGGAAGACAAAGTTCACTAATGGCTGTCCCCGGGAGTGTGGATGCACTGCCCGTGAATACCAGGAAAACAAAAAGGCCGTACAGAAACAATCTGTACGGCCTTTTTTATAAAACTAAAGCAGAAGAGAGCGAGGAGAGTTCGCTAACTGTTTTATTTTGCCCGGTAGGTAATACGACCCTTACTTAAATCATAAGGTGTTAACTGCACTGTGACCTTATCACCCGTTAAAATACGGATATAGTTTTTTCTCATTTTTCCTGAAATATGGGCGGTTACAATATGCCCGTTTTCAAGTTCTACTCGGAACATGGTGTTAGGCAGCGTGTCAACCACTGTGCCTTCCATTTCAATACCTTCTTCTTTAGCCATAAACTCTTATCACTTAACCTGTATCACTTAATCTGAATTATTTATATCTGTTATATCTGAATTACTTAAGCTGTAATTCTATAAGCGGAGCATATTGCACCAATTTGAATATTTTAGCAAGGGGAAAATGAGATAAAATCGGCAAAAAAATGCTTTTCAGGCCGTTTTTGAATGTTTCCAGTGGATTTGTGCCCAGGACACGTGAGGTTTAAGATTGCCTTCAACAATAACCACGTCCATGCCAATTAACTGGCTCAGGATGGCAATATCGTGTTCGGATAATTGCTCCTGCAATAATTCTAATTGAGAGGTATTGAGGTATAGCAGGTTAGGGCGAAAACCGTTTTTTTGTTCAAAACCATCTATCAGTCGGTTAATTTTACTGAGCATAAGTCGCCTGAAAATATAATGTATGTTGATACTATTAGCGTCATCCTGACGCAGGGCTTTAGTGAATGACATCACAAATCAGGTGTTTTTTATGAAAAAATCAATAGCTTAGATGTTTGTGAGTAAAAATATCCGGTCAGACAATAACTTGCGGAAGTTTATTCAGGTAAAGTGGAAACATCGGACAGGCTCGGTGGAGGCGTCAGCTGCCATTGATGATTGTAGTAATATTCCAGCGGCTGATAGCGGTTCTTGTAATTCATTTTATTGCAGTCCCTGATCCAGTAGCCCAGGTATAACCAGTCGAGACCCCTGCGTTGCGCTTCTTCAATCTGCCATAAAACAGCATAAACACCCAGGCTGCGTTTCTGATAGTGTTCAGATGGTTCAAAAAACGTGTACACAGCGGAAAAACCATTTTCAACCAGATCCGTAACGGCAATGCCAATTAACTGCTCTGCAGTATAAAATTCAAAAAAAACTGTATCGCTCCAGTCGGAAGTTAGAAATTCCAGGTACTTGTCATTTTCAGGTTCGTCCATTCCGCCGCCGGGGTGACGGGATTTAACGTAGCGGGTATAAAGCTGAAACTGTTCTTCATGATAAGCGGGTTTTTTTTCTATAACATAAACATCCTGGTTTTTTTTCCGGCAGCGTTTCTGAGAACGGCTGAGACTGAATTGCCTGAGATCCAGACGCACTGGTACACAATCATGACATTTCTTGCAGTAAGGGGTGTAAACATAATTGCCACTACGACGAAAACCCTGCTGGATAAGCGCAGAATAGGCATCCGGACTCATCTCTGCCTGCGGATCCACAAACAGACTATTGGCCATCCTATCTGGCAGGTAACTGCATTCGTGTTCTGCAGACAGGTACAGATTGATAGGTTTTTGTGATGGCTCCTGTGACGTATTATGTGGCGTTTTTTCTGACAGAGTAGAGACCATTTTGTTTAATTATTATATTGAGCTAACCAGTTGTTGTTATTGTTATTTAGAAAAGGACGTGTATGTACTTTCACAAGGTTTAGAAACTGATTTCTGGGAATTTCCTCAGCACCCAGAGAAAGCAGGTGTTCCGTGGTTACCTGACAGTCAATTAAAGCATAGTCGGCTTTTTTTAGTTCGTCCAGTAAATGTACAAAGGCTACTTTTGAGGCATTGGAACGGTGAGAAAACATGGATTCTCCAAAAAACACCCGTCCCAGGGCAATACCGTATAAACCGCCCACCAGTTTGTCCTCCAGCCAGCACTCAGCACTGTGCGCAAGTCCAAGCTGATGTAAGCGGATATAGGCCTGTGCTATTTCGTCAGTGATCCAGGTGCCATCCTGATCCTTCCTGGGGGTTTGAGCGCAGTGCTCAATAACCTGCTCAAAGGCCTGATCCAGTGTCGTGCGGTAAACACCCTTGCGAATTATTTTTTGCAGGCTTCTGGAAACATGCAGTTTTTCAGGAAACAATACTGCCCTGGGATTAGGACTCCACCATAAAATAGGCTGACCATCACTATACCAGGGGAAAATACCGTTCATATAGGCATTAATAATACGCTGAGGTGACAGATCACCGCCCACAGCCAGCAGGCCGTCAGGCTCTGTTAACGCCAGGTCAGGGTGGGGAAACTCAATATTTTCAGGATTATTATCCAGCCAGACAGGTTGTTGATTCATACAGAGAATTATAGCATCCCTGTGAGACTTACATTAAAATCAAACGTTTTTATAACAATTTTTTACAATGGGAGTTTATGACCGATCTAACGGTTAAAAATTTAAACCTGGCAGCGATTACCCCGAAACTTAACCAGAATTTTAATTTTACGGTGCCGGCAGGCCAGTGTATGGGGCTGAGCGGGCCATCAGGGATTGGGAAATCGGTTTTATTAAAAGCTATTGCCGATATGCTGCCTCATCAGGGAGAAATTTACCTGGGTGAACTGGAATCCCGGTCGATTCCGGCACCAAAATGGCGTAAAAAAGTCGCTTTATTGCCGGCAGAAAGCCAGTGGTGGTATGACCGGGTGGGAGAGCATTTTAGTAAGTTTGATGAAGCATTATTTGCTTATTTCGGTTTTGACAAAACTGTTATGAACTGGCAGATAGCCCATCTTTCCAGTGGTGAAAAACAGCGTCTGGCCTGTATCCGGATTTTAATGAACCAGCCCCGGGCACTATTACTGGATGAGCCGACGGCCAATCTGGATAAGGAAAACCGCAGCCTGCTGGAACGCCTCATCAGCCAGTATCAATGTGAACACAGAATACCGGCCTTGTGGATCAGCCATGATCAGGAACAGTTACAGCGGGTCAGTGACCAGATATTAGTGCTTAATGAAGGCGACTATACTATCCATAAAAACAGTGATAAACCCCATCGAAAGCCACTGCAGGGAGAATGTGCATGATACACCTGACGCCCTGGGATCTGGTTATAGCTTCCATCCTGATCATTATGCTGGCGATAACCAGTTTTATGATGCAGCTTAATATTGCCCGGCAGCTGCTGATTGCCGCCAGCCGAAATGTTATACAGTTATTACTGGTAGGTTATATTCTGAAACTGATTTTTGCCAATACCAATCTGTTTTACCTGGGCGGTATTGCAGCGGTCATGCTGTTAGTGGCTGGTTTTGAAATTAATGCTCGGCAGAAATATCCCCTGAAACGCTGGGTAGGCTTTAAAATCGGCACCAGTGCCTTATTTTTATCCTCTTTTGCCATGGCACTGGTAGCCCTGCTGGTTATTGTGGCACCGACACCCTGGTATTCTCCCCAGTACGCCATTCCATTACTGGGCATGCTGCTGGGCAATACCATGAACGGCATTTCCCTGGGCATGGATAAACTGAACCAGAGTGTTTACCAGCAGCGTTTAATTATTGAGCAGAGACTGATGCTGGGGCAGGATTATCAGGAAGTTATTCAGGATATCCGTGCTGAAAGTATTCGTACCGGTATGATCCCCATAATTAACTCCATGGCCATTGCCGGCCTGGTCAGCCTGCCCGGCATGATGACCGGCCAGATCCTGTCAGGTACACCGCCGGTAGAAGCTGTAAAATATCAGATCCTGCTGTTCTTTTTAATTACGGCCGGTACGGGCTTCGGTATTATGCTGGCCGTCTCCATGATAGCCCGGCGATTATTTGATGATCGTCAGCGTCTGAGTCTGGCCCTCTTGAAAATAAAGAGTTGAAAATAAATAAGTAAAAAGAAAACACTGACAGTCTCAAATTTAAAGCATATAATTTTGTAGATATTTTTTAATAATTTAACGGTAACCACCATGAATGGCGATGATCTTTTAGCCCTGCAGGCAGAACTGGGCGGTGAGCTGGGGTTTGATACCCTGGCAGTTCGGGCCGGCTATCAAAGAACCAATGAGGCTGAACATAATGAGGCGATCTTTCCCACCTCAAGTTATGTTTACCAGTCTGCGGCGCAGGCGGCGGCGCGTTTCAGCGGGGATGATCCGGGTAATATTTATTCCCGTTTTACCAATCCCACTGTGCGTACTTTTGAAGAGCGCCTGGCGGCCCTGGAAGGGGCGGAGTCCTGTGTAGCGACGGCTTCCGGAATGGCCGCTATTATGAGCACCTGTCTGGGGCTGTTAAAAACTGGTGATCATATTGTTTCATCCAGGGCCATTTTCGGCTCTACTGTGGTGCTGTTTAATAATTTTATGGCCCGTTTCGGTGTGGACACCACATATGTGGATTTAACCGATCTGTCGGCCTGGGAAGCGGCCATACAGGATAATACCCGGATCCTGTTTCTGGAAACACCGTCGAATCCGCTGGTGGAAATTGCCGACATTGCACAACTGGCAGAACTGGCGCATCAGCACGATTGTTTACTGGTGGTGGATAACTGCCTGTGTACCCCGGCCCTGCAAAAACCATTGGCTTTAGGTGCGGATGTGGTGATTCATTCTGCCACCAAGTACATTGACGGGCAGGGCAGAGGTATTGGCGGTGCCGTACTGGGCTCCAAAACCCTGGTGGGTGAAGAGGTTTATAGTGTGTTAAGAACTACCGGCCCCACTATGAGTCCGTTTAATGCCTGGATTTTCCTGAAAGGCCTGGAAACCCTGAATCTGCGTATGCAGGCGCATTGCCGCAATGCCCGGGAGCTGGCTTTGTGGCTTAGTGAACATCCGGCGGTAGCTAAAGTCCATTATCCGGGCCTGAAGGATCATCCCGGCTATGAGCTGGCGGCACGGCAGCAGTCCGATTTTGGCGGTCTGCTGTCTTTTGAACTGCATAACAGCAGTCGTGAAGCCGCCTGGCAGGTAGTGGACAGTACCCGCTTATTATCCATTACCGCCAATCTGGGGGATGTTAAATCCACTATTACTCATCCGGCCACCACCACTCATGGGCGGGTACCGGAGGAAGACCGTCTTAAAGCGGGGATCACTGACGGCCTGCTAAGAATTGCTGTAGGTCTGGAAACCCTTGATGATATAATAAATGATTTGCAGCGGGGTCTGAGCAGGCTTGTCTAAAGCTTTTGAGTATCAGCGCTATCAAACCCCTCAGGTCAGGGCGCTGGTCTGGTCGCTGTTGAGTCCGGCTCTGTCGGTAAAATCAGCAGCCTATCCGGCCTGTGTCGAAGAGTCATGGTGTGAGCAGATTTATGCTCAGATAAAAATATCGTTGGAGCAGCTGGATAAAGCACCGCAACCCTTAATAAACTGGCTGGAACAACACCGTTCCTGGCGTCTGGGTATTCGCTTTGAAGCCTACTGGGGCTTTATTCTGGAACTGCTGAAGCAAAATGGTCAGATACAGACCTGGGACGCCCATATTCAGGTTCATTCCGCTCAGAATCAGCCGGCTAATAAACAAACCCGCGGAGAGCTGGATTTTGTTTATCAGGATAAAGCCGGTCAGCTTTATCATCTGGAACTGGCTGTTAAATTTTACCTGTTAAAACCGGACGAGTTTGGTTATGAACGGCTGATTGGCCCTAATGGCCAGGACTGGTATGAGCGTAAACTGATCCACCTGTTTCAGAAACAACTGCCTTTATCGACAACTCCCGAAGCCAGAAACCAGCTGGCTCAACTGGAAGCCTTTAAAAATATCCCTGAAGATGAAATTAATTGCCGTCAGCAGGGTCTGATTAAAGGGATGATTTTTCTGCCGGTGACCGGAGTGGGTGAACTGAATAAGCATGAACGGCAGTGTATTAATCCAGAGGCACTGACCGGTCTGTGGGCCACTCAGGACAACTGGGCACTGGCTGACCCTGGACAGACAGGTCGATGGGTTATTCTGGAAAAGCTTAACTGGCTGGTGCCCCAGGTGTTTTCAGAGCTGGAGGATCGGCTGTACACATTTAAGGAAATGGATTATAAAATTAAAATTCATTTTCATGCTACCAAACGCAGTCTGTTTATTGCCCGTCTGGATTATAATGAGCAGCAACAGCTCTGGCTGGAACAGCAGCGCATTATGGTGGTGGACCGTTACTGGCCCAGTTATAAAAAGCCGGCAAAAAATAAACAGACTGGTAAGAAAGTACCCGAGTCGTCAGCTGAAAGTAGCTCCGATTCGATAATAATTGAGGGAATTCCTGTTAATGCATAATAAAATGTTTAAAAAAATTACTAAAATCCGTTGTGTTATTTTTATTTTAATCTGCAGTTCAACGGCGCTGATAAATACGGTTTCGGCTCAGGATACAACCATGAGCCAAGATACAGACATCAGCGAGACAACAGCCGATAGTTTACAAACTGCAGATAAGCAAAAGACGGATGCAACCATAATAAACTTTTCAGAATATCAGCCGGGCAGCGGTCAATATGCGGTTAAGATGACCATTACCGATGATTATTTACGTATTGATGACAGCATGAATGCCAAAGGTTTTATTTTGTTTGACAGGCAGAAAAAAATTATCTACAGCGTCAGTGATGATAACCAGCAGATAGTTCAGATTAATAATCAGCCAGTGGCGATACCATCACCTATTGAATTAAAACTCAGTGAGAAAAAACTGCCTGTGAAAAAAGATGCGCCTTTAATTGAAGGTAAATCCTCTGAGCACCACCAGTTTTTTGTTAACGAAAAACTTTGTTATGAAATGATTTCAGTACCTGGGCTAATGCCCGATGCAGTAATAGCCATGCAGAATTTTAAACAGGTTCTGGCAGGGCAGCAGGCGGAAACATTAAGAGTGATTCCTGCTGATCTGCAGGAAGGCTGTGATTTATCACAGAACACTTTTCATCCCAAACGTTATCTACAGAAAGGTTTTCCTGTAATGGAAAAGGGGCTTGCCCAGGATCAAAAACTTCCGGAAGGGGACAAACTGTCGGCTGCGGATGGTATCTCTTATTCCAGGCTATTAATTAATTATACTCAGGAGCCGGTATCAGAGAGTCTTTTCAAACTGCCGGATTATGAGACACTGCCGTTAAATTAGTTTATTGGTATATTTAATGAGTAATGTTTAACTCATAATTTGGCCAGATATCTTCGCAGAAAATAGCTGTTCACAACCCTAAATAGCGATTATTACTCTAAACTCCAGATAATAGCTATTTCAAAACACTATAAATTAGGGGATTACCCCAGAAAGCAGAGATTTTAGTTTTGAAAAAAATTCTCTGTAACACTGTCAGTATTTTTTACACTATGTCTAGAACGACCCAAAGGTGTCAAAGGCGAATAATCAGTAATTTCTTATATTAGCAGTGTGGTTAAATGAAGTATTGTATTGGTTTTTTATACCTTTAATTATAATGTCAGGTTATTTTACAGTTAAAATTGATGATTAAAAATATGTTTTTATTATCAATGAGTTATATATTGGCATTGTTTTTGCTCAAACTGTTGTGATTTTAAAAAATGAGGTATATAAAGTGAAAAAGATTATTTGTTTGTTTGCTCTTCTGTTTTCTGGAGTTGTAAACGCTACTGTTATCAACAGTTCTGAGTGGGAAGTTACTGCGA
>JALUZF010000017.1 GCA_027012135.1 Gammaproteobacteria bacterium | reverse complement strand
AAGAAAGCCGGGGGTTACCCCGGGCGTTCATAGACATACTGAAGCATAGCCAAGTAAGAAAAACACAGCAAGCCCCTGTTGAAAAACAGGAACAATAATTTGAGTTTATTTTGCCAGGATCTTGAAA
The DNA here is from genome assembly GCA_027012135.1 of Gammaproteobacteria bacterium. Classification (GTDB taxonomy): domain Bacteria; phylum Pseudomonadota; class Gammaproteobacteria; order GRL18; family GRL18; genus JANELJ01. The sequence continues at coordinate 4,405 of JALUZF010000017.1, read as the reverse complement.
GTATAAAATTAAGAAAATAATATACAACGAAGAGTTTGATCCTGGCTCAGGATGAACGCTAGCGGCAGGCCTAATACATGCAAGTCGAGGGGTAAGGCTCACTTCGGTGAGTACACGACCGGCGCACGGGTGCGTAACGCGTATGCAACCTACCTCTAACAGGGAGATAGCCCCGAGAAATCGGGATTAATATCCCATAACAATCGTTTACCACATGGCAGACGGTTTAAAGCTCCGGCGGTTAGAGATGGGCATGCGTGACATTAGCTGGTTGGTGAGGTAACGGCTCACCAAGGCAACGATGTCTAGGGGTTCTGAGAGGATGATCCCCCACACTGGTACTGAGACACGGACCAGACTCCTACGGGAGGCAGCAGTAAGGAATATTGCGCAATGGAGGAAACTCTGACGCAGCCATGCCGCGTGCAGGAAGACGGCCTTATGGGTTGTAAACTGCTTTTATAAAGGAATAAACCTATCCTTGCGAGGATAGCTGAAGGTACTTTATGAATAAGGACCGGCTAACTCCGTGCCAGCAGCCGCGGTAATACGGAGGGTCCAAGCGTTATCCGGATTTATTGGGTTTAAAGGGTGCGCAGGCGGATTGGTAAGTTAGTGGTGAAATCCCGAGGCTCAACTTCGGAACTGCCATTAATACTGCCAATCTTGAATTCGGTTGAAGTGGGCGGAATGTAGCATGTAGCGGTGAAATGCATAGAGATGCTACAGAACACCGATCGCGAAGGCAGCTCACTAAGCCGATATTGACGCTCAGGCACGAAAGCGTGGGGAGCGAACAGGATTAGATACCCTGGTAGTCCACGCCGTAAACGATGATAACTCGTTGTTGGCAATACACCGTCAGCGACCAAGCGAAAGCGATAAGTTATCCACCTGGGGAGTACGGCCGCAAGGTTGAAACTCAAAGGAATTGACGGGGGCCCGCACAAGCGGTGGAGCATGTGGTTTAATTCGATGATACGCGAGGAACCTTACCCGGGCTCAAATGCTGGACGACAGTCCCTGAAAGGGGATCTCCTTCGGGCGTCCAGCAAGGTGCTGCATGGTTGTCGTCAGCTCGTGCCGTGAGGTGTCGGGTTAAGTCCCATAACGAGCGCAACCCCTACCCTTAGTTACCAGCATGTTATGATGGGGACTCTGAGGGAACTGCCTACGCAAGTAGAGAGGAAGGTGGGGATGACGTCAAATCAGCACGGCCCTTACGTCCGGGGCTACACACGTGCTACAATGGCCGGTACAGAGGGCAGCCACCACGCGAGTGGGAGCGAATCTCGAAAGCCGGTCTCAGTTCGGATCGAAGTCTGCAACTCGACTTCGTGAAGCTGGAATCGCTAGTAATCGCGTATCAGCAATGACGCGGTGAATACGTTCCCGGGCCTTGTACACACCGCCCGTCAAGCCATGGAAGTTGGGGGTACCTGAAGTCGGTAACCGTAAGGAGCCGCCTAGGGTAAAACCAGTAACTGGGGCTAAGTCGTAACAAGGTAGCCGTACCGGAAGGTGCGGCTGGAATACCTCCTTTCTGGAGAGATTCATGGTAAGATAGGTTTGTGAAAGTTTTGATTATTTTGGTTTATGCTTCAGTTTTTTTTTATTTTTTTTTTGAAATAAAGAAATGTCTACACATAATGAAACGGAGAAAGTGGTAAAGACCATTTTTTTTATCCCTTGTAAAGAGTCAGAAAAGCACTGCTCTTAAAACCACAAGGCTGGCTACGGAAGAAACAACTTTGACAGCCTTATAATAATAAGACAGTCCCGTAGCTCAGTTGGTTACCTGCCTGCCGGCAGGCAGGGAGCACGAGTGCTCCTTGATTCTAAAGGCATAGTAGAGTAATAAATGAGTTATACTGAACAATAAAACAGTCCCGTAGCTCAGCTGGTTAGAGCACTACACTGATAATGTAGGGGTCCGCAGTTCAAATCTGCGCGGGACTACATAGGGAAGTACTTAAAGTGAGCTAAAGTTTGGAGTGACTAGAGTTAAATAACCATTCTAAGCAACAAGTTCAAAAACAACTTTAAGCACTTAACTCCAAGTACTCTAGGCACTCTAGGCACTTATAAGTACTTGAATTTACGGGGGATTAGCTCAGTTGGCTAGAGCGCCTGCCTTGCACGCAGGAGGTCAAGGGTTCGACTCCCTTATTCTCCACAAACAATAGCGTTAACAGCTAGATTGATAAGTAATACGATCAACCTCACAAGTTTAATACACAACTTATCAGCATCTGTTAACCGATAAAGAGTTCATTGACATATTGGAAGAAAGCGCAACAATTTTTTGTTGTAGTAAAGAGCACCTTGATTCTATCTGAGAAGATAGTATATAAAGGTAAAGAAAGTTACTAAGAGCGTACGGCGGATGCCTAGGCTCTCAGAGGCGATGAAGGACGTGATAAGCTGCGATAAGCTTCGGGTAGGTGCAAATAACCTATTATCCGGAGATTTCCGAATGGGGCAACCCGGCATGCTGAAGGCATGTCACCACGCTTGCGTGGGGCGAACCCGGTGAACTGAAACATCTAAGTAGCCGGAGGAAGAGAAAACAATAGTGATTCCGTAAGTAGTGGCGAGCGAACGCGGAATAGCCCAAACCAAAGAGTTTACGGACTTTTTGGGGTTGTAGGACCAGCGATATGGACTTTAAATTGATAGCAGAATACTTCTGGAAAGTTGAACCATAGAGGGTGAAAGTCCCGTAAGCGAAATCGATTTAATACCTAGCAGGTATCCTGAGTAGGGCGGGACCGGTGAAATCCTGTCTGAATCTGCCAGCACCATCTGGTAAGGCTAAATACTTCTGAGAGACCGATAGTGGACCAGTACCGTGAGGGAAAGGTGAAAAGTACTCCGAACAGGAGGGTGAAATAGTACCTGAAACCGTGCGCTTACAAGCGGTCGGAGCCAATTTAATTGGTGACGGCGTGCCTTTTGCATAATGAGCCTACGAGTTACTCCTCTCTGGCAAGGTTAAGCATGACTGACGTGCGTAGCCGTAGCGAAAGCGAGTCTGAATAGGGCGATACAGTCAGAGGGGGTAGACGCGAAACTTGGTGATCTACCCATGACCAGGTTGAAGGTGCGGTAACACGCACTGGAGGACCGAACCAGTTGACGTTGAAAAGTCTTTGGATGAGTTGTGGGTAGGGGTGAAAGGCTAATCAAACTGAGAGATAGCTCGTACTCCCCGAAATGCTTTTAGGAGCAGCCTCGGAAACGAGTCTTACAGAGGTAGAGCTACTGATTGGGCTAGGGGGCTTCACCGCCTACCAACCCCTGACAAACTCCGAATGCTGTAAGATGATATCCGGGAGTGAGGGCGTGGGTGCTAAGGTCCGCGTCCGAGAGGGAAAGAACCCAGACCATCAGCTAAGGTCCCCAAATATATGCTAAGTTGACATAACGAGGTTAGACTGCAGAGACAGCTAGGATGTTGGCTTGGAAGCAGCCATTCATTTAAAGAGTGCGTAACAGCTCACTAGTCGAGCGGTTTAGCATGGATGATAATCGGGCATAAAGCATATTACCGAAGCTATGGAATTGAATTTATTCAATTGGTAGGGGAGCATTCCAGTCTGCGTTGAAGCAGTGTCGACAAGGCATTGTGGAGCGTCTGGAAAAGCAAATGTAGGCATAAGTAACGATAAAGCAGGCGAGAAACCTGCTCACCGAAAGACTAAGGTTTCCTGATCAACGCTAATCGGATCAGGGTTAGTCGGGGCCTAAGGCGAACCCGAAAGGGGTAGTCGATGGACAATCGGTTAATATTCCGATACCAGTTTATACTGCGATGGAGTGACGGAGTAGTGAAAGGTCCGCGTACTGACGGAATAGTACGTTGAACACTGTAGGTATAAGATGTGTAGGCAAATCCGCACATTTTGCTAAAGGTGGATAGTACCATGAGCCTTCGGGCAAGTGGATAGTGACCCTAATCAGACTTCCAAGAAAACCTTCTAAGCGTCAGGTATAAACTGCCCGTACCGTAAACCGACACAGGTAGTCGAGGAGAGAATCCAAAGGTGCTCGAGTGATTCATGGCTAAGGAACTAGGCAAAATAACCCCGTAACTTCGGGAGAAGGGGAGCCACGCCTTTGGCGTGGTCGCAGAGAAATGATCCAGGCGACTGTTTATCAAAAACACATGGCTTTGCTAAATTTAAAGATGAAGTATAAGGCCTGACACCTGCCCGGTGCCGGAAGGTTAAGAGGAGGGGTTATCCATTTATGGAGAAGCTCTTAATTGAAGCCCCGGTAAACGGCGGCCGTAACTATAACGGTCCTAAGGTAGCGAAATTCCTTGTCGGGTAAGTTCCGACCTGCACGAATGGTGCAACGATCTGGATACTGTCTCAGCCATGAGCTCGGTGAAATTGTAGTA
>JALUZF010000016.1 GCA_027012135.1 Gammaproteobacteria bacterium | reverse complement strand
GGTATATTGCATCATCGGATGGTGTATGCAAAAGAAGGATATTATTTTGCAGAGAACTGTTGTTATGACTATTATCATAAGCACTCACAGCAAGCGCAACGCTGGAATTATTAACCACCGTTGTGTTAATCATTGTAAAAACACTGTTACTGTCATACAATGTCAATATATCAATTGCCGCGATGTCATTCACCTGATTACCTGCAATAATTGAATTCTGTATCGAGGTCGTCATCTTACCCGTTCCCGATGAATTTATGCAGACAACATAGTTTCTGCCTGTATTCGTTCCGTTGTTGGTTATAAGAACATGGTCAATATTCAGTTTAATCATGCCACCGGTTTTGGGGACTAAGCAAAGGACTCCATCTTGAGCCGGATTATTGTCAAAGGTTGAATGAGTCAAGGTTGCCGATATCTTTCCGCCATCGCGTGATTCAGCATACAAGGCATTATTTTTAAAACCATAGACGTGGACATGATCAAAATCGATCAGAACAATTTTATTGCCAATAATAATATTAATTGCCTTGTCTATATTCCCAGCAGTGGTTTCGGCAAGGGTAAGGCAATGAAGTGATATTTCAACATGATCGGATAAGGAGTTCCCATCATAGTTTAGAAAACCAGGATATGGGGTTGAGTGCCCTGTTTCCATAACCGTCCCTGTGGGACTACAGGTCTGCCGGCTGAAATCACGGTTCCAGCCACCTTCGAAATAGGTTTTTTCGTTATTGACCATCATAGGTTCTTCTTCATATATGCCTTTGGCGATATTGATACTTGCCACAGGAACAGCCTTGTCCACAGCCGCCTTGATGGTTCTGCAGGGATGGCTTGCCTCGGTGCAGCTGTTGCTGTCATCACCGCCGGGGCTGACGTAATAATTTATGGGAGTATCGGCAAATACTGTCTGTTGCAGGAACAGGAAAATGAAAAAGGTGAAAAGGATTTTTTGCATGGGAAATCCTCCTGTGGTAGTGAACGGTAACGGTAAAGAAACATGACCTCCTGTAGAGTGAGTGACCGGCGGGCGGCAAAAGGTTCATATTTTTTAAAAAAAAAACAGGCAAGCGCAGAACCAGGGAAAATCAGGTCCACTGAATCGACTGTGCATAGACCACCAT
>JALUZF010000015.1 GCA_027012135.1 Gammaproteobacteria bacterium | reverse complement strand
TTCAGTGTATCTGACCGTGACCGGCAGCCAGTCACTCTAAGGTATTCCAATTTATGCTGAATAATTACTATTAAGTTAAATATATATTGAGTTACAAGTTATTGAATTACTAAAATACTTAAGTTGTTTTATTGGGGATAAGAACTGTTATTTTCAACCCCGTCCTGACTGCACTTCAGGAAACTATTTTATTACTTAATAATTTTCATATCTTCAATATAAATGGGATCAACCGGAATATTCTGCTGCCCAGCTACCTGGGTGGTTTTAACTTTAGCAATCTTATCCACAACATCCATACCCTTAATAACTTTACCAAATACAGTATAACCCCAGCCATTTATGGTTTTACGGGTATGGTTAAGAAAATCATTGTTTTTCAGGTTGATAAAGAACTGTGCGGTGGCAGAATGCGGGTCTCTGGTTCGGGCCATGGCAATGGTACCGCGATCATTTTTCAGGCCGTTATCCGCTTCGTTTTTAATAGGGCTGAGGGTTTTCTTCCGATCCCGGGCATTGATAAAACCACCGCCCTGAATCATAAAACCGTCAATGACGCGGTGAAAAATGGTTTTGCGGTAAAAATGGTTTTCAACATAGTTAACAAAGTTTTTAACGGTTTCCGGGGCTTTATCCGGATACAGTTCCAGCACAATATCCCCCATGGTGGTGGTCATTTTAACCTTAATGGTATCTTCGGCAAAGGCGGTAACAGACAGGGAGAGCAGAATGATGCTCAGAAGAAGTTGTTTTATCATGGTCATATTTTTTATACCTGTTTAAATGTACGGGTTTAATGTACGAATACAATGGGAATATGTAAATTTTTGATTAATATAACGGTTTTAATGTTCTTATTAAAGAGTATTTGATTTATTTTTGTGCGCCAATTCATTAAAATCACCGCTTGCAAAGATTATTTTCACAATATAATGGAATTCACACAAAAATGAGTAATACGCCTGCGCCAGCTTCATCCGATAACGAGTCCAGAATTGTTTCCAATTTTATTCGGCATATTATTGATGAGGATATTAAGAATAACAAAAACGACGGCAAGGTTATCACTCGTTTTCCTCCAGAACCCAATGGTTACCTGCATATCGGTCATGCCAAGTCCATCTGCCTGAATTTTGGTCTGGCCCGTGATTACAATGGGGTCTGTAATTTACGTTTTGATGACACTAATCCGGAAAAAGAAGATGTGGAATATGTTGATTCCATAATGGAAGATGTGCGCTGGCTGGGGTTTGAATGGGCCGGAGAGCCGAAATATGCCTCCAATTATTTCCAGCAGTTATATGAATATGCCGTTGAACTGATCAAAATGGGTAAGGCCTATGTCTGTTCCCTGTCACCGGAAGAAGCCCGTCAGTACCGTGGCTCCCTGACCGAGCCGGGTAAAAATAGTCCCTACAGGGAGCAAAGTATTGAGGAAAACCTGGCTTTGTTTGAGCGTATGAAACAGGGTGAATTTGAGGAAGGGGAGAAGGTTCTGCGGGCTAAAATTGATATGGCTTCGCCCAATATCAATATGCGAGATCCGGTTATTTACCGTATCCGCAAGGTAGAACATCACCAGACCGGTAATGAATGGTGTATTTATCCCATGTATGATTATACTCATTGCCTGTCGGATGCCATCGAGGGTATTACTCATTCACTCTGCACCCTGGAGTTTGAAGATCACCGGCCGCTGTATGACTGGGTGCTGGATCAGCTGCAGACGCCCTGTCATCCGCAGCAGATTGAATTTGCCCGGCTTAATCTTAACTACACCATTACCAGTAAACGTAAACTCAAACAGCTGGTGGATGAAAAGCATGTACACGGCTGGGATGATCCGCGCCTGCCTACCATATCGGGCTTAAGACGCCGCGGCTATACACCGGCCTCTCTGCGTGATTTCAGTGACCGTATTGGAGTGACCAAGGTAGACGGGGTGGTGGATATGAGTACCCTGGAATTCTGTATTCGTGAGGATCTGGAACATACCGCCCCACGAGCCATGTGTGTTATTGATCCCCTGAAAGTGGTTATTGAAAGTTTTGCCGGGGATCAGGTCGAAGAGCTGTCGGCTCCCCGTCATCCAAAGGATGAAAGCATGGGGCGCAGAGCACTGAAAATGACCCGGGTGATTTATATTGACCGCAGTGACTTTGAAGAAGTCCCGCCGCCCAAGTACAAGCGGCTCACTATTGACAAAGAAGTGCGCTTAAGAAACTCCTATGTTATAAAATGTCATTCGGTCATTAAGGATGATGACGGCAATATTATTGAACTGCGCTGTACCCATGATCCGGATACCCTGGGCAAGAAGCCGGAAGGACGTAAGGTTAAGGGCGTTATCCACTGGGTATCTGAGCAATACTCAGTACCGGCAGAAGTGCGTTTATACGACCGTCTGTTCAGTGTGGAAAATCCTGATGGAGCAGCCAGGGATCATGAAGATGAAGACAGCCATTTTCTGGACTTTATAAATCCGGATTCACTGATTGTTATAGCCGATGCCCGTGCTGAAATGTCTCTGGCTGATACTCATCCGGGAGACCATTACCAGTTTGAACGGGAAGGTTATTTTACCGCCGATCCCGATTCCACAAAGGATAAGCTGGTTTTTAACCGCACCGTAGGTTTACGAGATTCCTGGGCTAAAATAGGTGGTAAGAGCTGATATGTTACAGATATATAATTCCCTGAGCGGAAAAAAAGAACAATTCATTCCTATCGAACCGGGCAAGGTCAAAATGTATGTCTGCGGTATGACCGTGTACGACTATTGCCACATCGGCCATGCCCGGGTGCTGGTGGTGTTTGATGTGATTAACCGTTATCTACGTAAACTGTACGGGGATGAAAATGTCACCTATGTGCGTAATATTACCGATATTGATGACAAGATTATTGCCCGGGCCATTGAAAACGGCGAAGACATCGGCACTCTGACCCAACGCTTTATTGAAGCCATGCATGAAGATGCCGATGCTCTGGGTGTAATGCGTCCGGATATTGAGCCCCGTGCTACTGAGCACATGGACAATATTATCAATATGATCCAGACCCTGATAGATAAAGGTATGGCTTATCAGGGCGACAACGGCGATGTTTATTATCAGGTCAGTAAGTTTAAGGACTATGGCAAACTGTCTAAAAAGAACCTGGAAGATCTGCAGTCCGGCAGCCGGGTAGAAGTGGAACAGGCCAAGCGGGATCCGGCGGATTTTGTGTTATGGAAAATGGCCAAGCCCGGTGAACCTTTCTGGGAATCTCCCTGGGGCCAGGGCCGTCCCGGCTGGCATATTGAATGTTCCGCCATGTCCAGGCATTGTCTGGGTGAGCATTTCGATATTCACGGCGGCGGTCTGGATCTGAAATTTCCCCATCATGAAAATGAAATTGCTCAGTCAGAAGGCTGCTCCGGCCATAAATTTGTCAACTACTGGATCCACAATGGTTTTGTGCGGGTGGATGATGAAAAAATGTCCAAATCCCTGGGCAATTTCTTTATTATCCGTGATGTGCTCAAGAATTATGCACCGGAAGTGATCCGTTATTTTATTCTTAACAGCCATTACCGCAGTCCGCTGAATTATTCCGATGAAAATCTGGATCGTGCTAAAGCCTCTTTAAGCACACTGTATCAGTCTTTACTGGATATTGAGCCGATTGATGTTCCTCTGGATGAAAACAGTGACTATGCCAAACGTTTTTTCCAGGCCATGGGCGATGACTTTAATACCCCCAAAGCCATTTCTGTGCTGTTTGATATGAGCCATGAACTAAACCGCCTGAAAAATTCAGATAAAGCACAGGCTCAGGAACTGGCTGCCCAGATTAAACACCTTGCCCATATCCTGGGGCTGCTTGAAAATGATCCGCAGGCGTTTTTACAAAGCGGAGCCGGTGAGGGCGGTTTATCGGATGATGAAATCAACGATCTGATTGCTCAGCGGGCTCAGGCCAAGGCCGATAAAAACTGGGCTGAGTCGGATCGCATCCGTGATGTACTGGTGGCTGCAGATATCCTGCTGGAAGATACCCCGGAAGGTACCCGCTGGCGCAGGAAATAGTCCAGTGACCAGGGCAGTCGGGTGATCTAAAATATGGCTAAATCCAGAAAAAAGAAATCTTCCAGAAAAAGAAAAAAATCATCAGGTTTTGGACGTTTTATCAAAAAAACGTTTCTGTACCTGCTGATTTTCGGCACCATCGGCCTGACGCTTTATACGTTTTATCTTAACAGCATTATTAAAGACAAATTTGAAGGCCGCCGCTGGTCCATTCCTGCCAAGGTGTATGCCCGGGCCCTGGAAATTTACCCGGGTGTTAAGCTCAGTGCCGGCCAGCTGGAAAAAGAGCTCCGTCTGGCCGGTTACCGCAAGGACAAATCCCCCTCTACCCAGGGCAGCTTTTCCCGTAAAGGCAATCAGATTGATCTGGTCAGCCGCCAGTTCCGCTTTCCTGATGGTGATGAGCCGTCTCATAAGCTGCGCATTCAGTTTAAATATAATGCCGTCAGCCGGATTTATAACAAAAGC
>JALUZF010000014.1 GCA_027012135.1 Gammaproteobacteria bacterium | reverse complement strand
GTGATGAAGCGTGGCGAGTTTATGTCCAAACTGCCGGTACTGTCCAATCCCGAACGCAGCAGTGCTGATAATAACCTGGGCGGTTACGGTGGGCGTGACATAATGTATGGGGGAGATGGCAATGACAGTCTGTCGGGCAGCAATGGTCATGATGATCTCTATGGTGATGCCGGCAATGACACCTTAAACGGCGGCAATAATAATGACAAACTTTATGGCGGCGCGGGCAATGACGTTCTCAATGGCGGCAATCAGAATGATTACCTGGACGGCGGAGCCGGTAACGATCAACTGAATGACGGTTACGGCAGTGATCAGATTGTCTTTGGTTACGGCAGCGGTCAGGACAGTCTGACTCACTATGATCCCTATTCAGCCATTACCTATACCGATACCCTGGTATTTGGAGAAGGCGTGAGCCTGGATAAACTTCGTCTGGTCAAACAGGGGGCCCATCTTCTGGTACAGCTGACCGACAGTGACGATCAGCTTCTGATGAAAGACTGGTTTAAAAACGGCTACTATCAGCTGGACCAGTTTAAATTTGCCGATGGTACGGTGATGAGCCGTGGAGTGTTTATGTCTAAACTGCCGGTACTGTCCAACCCGGAACGCAGCAGTGCCAATAATAACCTGGGTGGTTACGGTGGGCGTGACATAATGTATGGGGGAGATGGCAATGACAGTCTGTCGGGCAGCAATGGTCATGATGATCTCTATGGTGATGCCGGCAATGACACCTTAAACGGCGGCAATAATAATGACAAACTTTATGGCGGAGCGGGTGATGATGTTCTTAACGGAGGCAGTCATAATGATTACCTGGACGGCGGAGCCGGTAACGACCAGTTAAATGACGGTTACGGCAGTGATCAGATTGTCTTTGGCTACGGTAGCGGCCATGACAGTCTGACCCATTATGATCCCTATTCAGCCAATACCTATACCGATACCCTGGTATTTGGAGAAGGTGTGAGCCTGGATAAACTTCGTCTGGTCAAACAGGGTGCCCATCTTCTGGTACAGCTGACCGACAGTGACGATCAGCTTCTGATGAAAGACTGGTTTAAAAACGGCTACTATCAGCTGGACCAGTTTAAATTTGCCGATGGTACGGTGATGAGCCGTGGAGTGT
>JALUZF010000013.1 GCA_027012135.1 Gammaproteobacteria bacterium | reverse complement strand
TTGGTTGTTAGGTGTGGCTTTCCTGCCACTCCTCAACCCTTTTTCCGTATTCAAGTTCAGCGATTTCACGCTTAACTTGATTTTTAGCAATAACTCCACCTTTAAAACAGTAATCAGGATTTAAACGGAAAGATGGGATTCTCTTTTTCCATTGGACGATTAGCTTTAACTTGAGTAGATTTTTAATCGCTAATTTTATAGTGCTTACGCCAAATCCGAGTTCCTTTGCTAATTCTTCGTAATCAACATTAATCCATTCATTATTCCAGCCATCTTTACCGCTATTCTTACCAACAAACCATAAGAAAACCTCTAATTCAGAGGCTTTAAGTTTACGATTTCTAATTAAGGTTAAAATCTTTTCTCCATAAACCTTTACATAAGGCTCTTTATCTTTTGGAGTTCTTGGAATGAAAGCGTCTAACACAAGTTCTAACGGTATAAACTCTCCGTCCTTTGTTACTATTCCCGATAGCTCCACTCTGCCTTTAACCTTTGTAGCCATTGCTATACCTCCTCTAAAAGGTTATTTGGTATAATGGTATTAGATTTAAAGTCTAATGTCAATAGATTTCAAAGCTAATTGATTAGACTACAAGTCTAATTGATTAGACTAAAATCCTCTGAAAATCTTATCTACCAATACTTTCAGACATCTATATCTGTTCGTAAGAACACCTATAAGGGTTTTACGGTAAATCGGAGATATGGGATTAGCGGGAGCTCCCTCTAATAGCGATGATTGATTAGGGTTAGGAAGTGTGGTTAAAGTGTTTAGGGTTGAGGATTTAGGCAGGATACGGTGTTGCTATCGCAACACCTGAAAGAGGATTAACGACTAAAAGAGGAAAGGACTTAACCTTAATTCGGAAAGCGTTTTGAGGTCTAATCACGAGGCGCAGAGCTACGCTCTGCGAGAGAAGGAAGGAAATTTGGAATGAGGATTTCATTCCTCTTTTAGTTGCTCCCTTCCCTCTCCAAGCGCTCCTGCGCTTGCCTCGTGATTTAATCGGTCAACGCTTATCGTTGCGTTAGGCTTGTTTTTCGTTAATCGGAGTTAGGTTTAAAATTCATTAAACCTTTAACCTCAATCCTTTCAACGCAACGAAGCATTGCCTACGGGCAATGCGTAGTTGCGC
>JALUZF010000012.1 GCA_027012135.1 Gammaproteobacteria bacterium | reverse complement strand
GTTATCCGGTAAACGATAAGAGGTACATTCATCAATCGCCCGACGCAGGTGATTTCTGGCGGGGACTTTAACCTCAGCATTAAACAGGTTAACAATCTGATTAAAAGGTCGGCCGATAGCCTCAATATTTTCCCAACCGGTCATTTCCGTTGCCTTGGGATTAATATAGGTAACCACTTCGTTTTTATCAACAGTAATTACCGCATCTTCAATGGCATTAAGTGTTACCAGGAAGCGCTCTTTTTCAGAAAACAGCTGGGCTTCAAATTCCTTGCGCCAGGTTATGTCCATACCGTATCCCTGAACCAGAGAACGTTCAGTGATTGGGTAAAAGTTCCACATAAACCAGCGACCCTGGGATTGCACTTCCACATTATTCATAGCCTTTCCGGTTTCCAGGCACTGGCTCATCAGAGTCGTTAAGTTACCGGGCAACACACTGGGCAGGCCTTTAGTATCAAAGCCCAGTTCCGCAATCAGTTTAACCATGGCCGGGTTGGAAAAATACAGCAGTCCCTGGTCACTGATTTCAACAATAGGTGCAGGATTAAGTTCAGCAAACAGTGCCAGACGCTGTAATTCTTTTTCTGAATAACGCCGCAGGGAACAGTCCTGGAAGCTCAGTACCGAATAGTCATCATCCAGCCCCAGTTCTGAACCGGACAGGTCTGCAACGTGTTTAATATCCACATGCAGATATACACCGTTCTTCTGAATAAACCAGCTGTCTACGACAATATTAATCGGCAGCTTATGCCTGGGGAATGAGAAAGGACAGTCTTCTTCGGCATGCTGATAATCCGCTGTCTGACCGCATAAAAGATTATGTAAAACCCGACCGTTTAAATCCTCAGCCTGATAGCCCAGCAATTTAAGTGCGGTATTATTTACACCCGCAATAGTACCTCTGGCACCCAGTACAATCAGCCCGTCAGGCCAGTGGACAAATAAAGGATGATGCAGAATTTTTTCCTGAATCACCTTAATTATCTGATTGGATTGAGGCAGCTTCTCGGTCATTTAAACCTCGTTTACCAGTAACAGATGTTGCGGATCTGTAGTCTCATCAATTTCCCCCACTATGGTTTTAATTTGACGTTTTAGTTCATCATGTTCCAGATCAATTAGCTTAGGGTTAA
>JALUZF010000011.1 GCA_027012135.1 Gammaproteobacteria bacterium | reverse complement strand
GAACTCTTCCCTTTTATATATTGCATCAATTTACTTACAGATATGTGTGGAGGAACTGAAACAAACAAATGAACATGATCTACTGAAACATGACCCTTAATTATTTCAACATCATTTACCTTGCAAACTTCTCGTATCAATTCTCTAACTCGTTTGGCTAATTCTCCTTTCAATATTTTTTTACGATACTTCGTTATCCAAACCAAATGATACTTTATATCATAAACTGTATGAGATGTCTTCCTATATTTTTGCATATCACAAAGATAGAAAAAGATAGTCAAACTAAAGTCTTCGCCTAAAGGCGAGGGATTTTCTCCCATTCCCCGAATTTGAAATTAAATAATTCAGCAAGATATTTTTGTTCTGACTTAAGTAATAACAGTTCCTCAAAATATTGATTTGTGTTTGGGATTTTAACTTTAATAGCAAAAATAGTCTTAGCAATATCAATTGCCTTTTCTGGACTTAAATCTGATTTCTTTTCTTTTAACTGTCTTTCTAACTCTTTGTAAACTTTGTAAGCGGTAAAATTAATTGTTATATGAGCTTCAATTCTTTTTTGTAAGCGATGATAAATAGGTCTAATTTTTAGATCGTGTTTTGATATTCTAAATGCTTTTTCAATTTTCCAAAGGTGTCCATAATTTTCAATTATCTCATCCTTAGAAATATTTGAATTGGTTACATATCCTTTTAAACCGTCCCATTTTGAATCTTCTTCAAATTTTTCTCTATTTATACTAATTTTAATATCGCCATCCATTATTAGATACTTATTATAACCTCTGTTATTGATGTTAGCTTTGGTTAATTTTCCTTTATTTAGTTGTTTTTCAAGTCGTTTTAAACCTCTTTCTCTGTTATGTTTATCTTTGCTTGCTCTTTTATCAGAGTAGCTGATAATAAGCCGTAAATTATCTTCTTTTTCTATTATTTTGCTATCACCATTTTTAAGGTTCAGAGCTAATATTTTATCTTTTATTTCTTTGTTTTCATTTTTAATTCTTGCACCAAGTATGAATTCATAATCTTTTTCTTGCAATTCCTTGATATTTTGATTGGATAACAGTCCGCTATCGGCTACAATAACTAATTGTTTTAATTCATATTTTCTTTTAAAAGCATCAACAACTGGT
>JALUZF010000010.1 GCA_027012135.1 Gammaproteobacteria bacterium | reverse complement strand
GGCCAAGTTACTATCAGTATCGGCATCACTCGTCTGGATACCAGCCTGCTGCGTTCTGAAATAATAGACCGTGCTGACCATGCTCTGTACTATATTAAAGAGCATGGGCGCAATAATATAGCCTGTTATGAGACGCTGGTGGAAGAAGGGAAGTTAACGGAAATAAAAGTCGAGAATGATATAGAACTTTTTTGAGTTATTCATACAAAGCCTTAATTTCCTTTTTAAACCGCTCCAGTATTTTAGGGCGTTTGACTTTCAAGGTAGGCGTCAGCTGTCCATCCTCTACCGTCCAGGGGTCCAGTGTTAATATCACCTTGCGGATTTTTGCATAGCCGGGAAAGTCATGCAGTACCGTGCGTAAATGGCGCACAATATAATTGTGGACGGCTTTATCCTGCAAATTATTCTTATCAAACGGATCAAGATTATGTTCCTGGGCAATATGCACCCATTGTTCAGAATTTAATACCAGGACAGCACTGAGGTAGGCTTCGCCTTCACCGAGCAGCATGGCATGATCATAAAGCGGATCCATAACAATGGCGTTTTCAATATCCGTGGGCGGAATTTTTTCACCATTGGACATAATAAGAATATCTTTAAGGCGACCGGTAATATAAACATGGCCGGTTTTTTCATCAATACGGGCCTGGTCACCTGTGTGGAACCAGCCATCGGGGTCAATGGCTTCGGCCGTAGCCGCGTGATTATTCCAGTAGCCCATCATAACGCCGGGGCTTTTAATTAACAGCTCATCGTTTTCACCGATTTTCATTTCCATGCCTTCCAGCGGGTGACCAATGGAGCGGGGATCGTTATTGTCCAGGCGGTTAAAACTGGCCACCGGGCTGGTTTCTGTCAGCCCATAGCCCTGAATTAACTGCAGGCCCAGTCCGATAAAGGTTTTGGCCACCGGGTAGGGGATGGCAGCGCCGCCGGTAGCCGCCAGGCGTAAACGGCCGCCGAATTTCTGCATGACCTTGTCTGCAACCAGATGTTTCATTACCGGCCACATCAGGCAGGCCAGGCAGAACATGGAGCGTCCCTGCTGATACTGAAAACGCCGCCAGCCGGTATTAACCGTCAGGCGGAATAAAGCCCGTTTAATGGGTGAGCCTTTAAGCAGGGTTTTTTCAATTTT
>JALUZF010000009.1 GCA_027012135.1 Gammaproteobacteria bacterium | reverse complement strand
GCCCTGTATGTGGTAAGATGTACAAAGCCCATGATTTTCAGGAAAAGACCTGGAGGCATCTCAACTTCTTTCAGCATCATTGCTATATCACTGCCAAGGTACCAAGGACAAAGTGTCCTGAGCATGGGATAAAGACAGTAAAGGTACCCTGGGCAAGGAAAGGGAGCAGATTCACATTACTGTTTGAGCAGGCTGCCATGGTTTTTGTAAAGGAGATGCCGGTCATGGCGGCAGCCAGAATAATGAACATAACCGACAAGAGCCTATGGCGCATAGTATTTCATCATGTAGACAAGGCCATGTCTAATCTTGATTTGAGCTATTTACGGGGCATAAGCCTTGACGAGACCAGTTCAGGTAACAGGCATAAATATGTCACTATCTTCATAGATTTGGACAGAGGCAGAAAATCTGTGATTTTTGCTGTACCAGGAAAAGATAAGCAATGTGTAAAGGCCTTTAAGGCCTATTTGAAGGAAAAAGGAGGATGTCCTGACAACATAGCTTTGGCAGTATGTGATATGTCCAAGGCCTTTATTTCAGGAATAAAGGAGGAATTTTCTGGTGCAGAGATAGTAGTGGACTGGTTCCACGTGGTAAAGCTGTTTAACGGTGCTGTAGACGAGGTAAGACGCAAGGAGAGCAAAAAGTGCCTCATGCCCCGTGGTACACGCTGGGCTGTTCTTAAAAAGGCTGACGGGCCTCTTACGGAGCATCAGCAGGAGCTGCTATCCCAATTGGAAGAGTTTGCGCACAACACAGCCACGGCATGGCGTATAAAAGAGATGTTGAGATGGATAAACGAGGCATCAACGTCCCAGGGTGCTGCATGGAGACTTACTAATTTTCTAAATTATGCCAATAAGTTAGTGAAGGATAATCCTGATCTCAAGCCTGTAAAAAGGGCATTAAACACGGTTCGTAAACACAAAAAGCGAATAGTGTCCCGATGGGGCAATGATTACACCAACGCCCTGCTTGAAGGAATGAACGGTCTATTTCAGGCTGCAAGAGCCCGAGCCCGTGGATACAGGAATGTCCAAACCTTCATTACCATGATTTACCTCATTGGAGCACCACTGGGCCATTTCATGAAATCCACATGAAACGTCGAAGAACCTACTTTTTCTCTATCCCAGCTGATGGGC
>JALUZF010000008.1 GCA_027012135.1 Gammaproteobacteria bacterium | reverse complement strand
TTCAGGTACTCACGTAAAAACCCCACACCAAAAATCCCGCCTACGGCAATATGGGTGGAACTAACCGGCAGACCTAACTGGGATGCAATAATAACCGTAATTGAAGCGGCCATAGCAATACAGAAAGCACGCATTTTATTCAGTTCGGTAATTTCACTGCCTACAGTTTTAATAAGCTTGGGACCATATAAGGCCAGCCCAATAGCAATACCTATGGCACCAATCAGCATGACCCAGAGCGGTATGGGGGCCTTGGAGGCCATACTACCGTGAGTGATCACTTCCGTAATGGCTGCCAGCGGTCCTACTGCATTGGCCACATCATTAGCACCATGGGCAAAACTTAACAGAGCAGCAGAAAAAATAAGCGGCAAGGTAAATAATGAGTTAATACTGTCTTTATCATTATTTAAACGATTAGCCGCTTTAACAATCAGCGGCTTAACTATAATAAATATGACAACGGCAAGTACCAAACCTACCCCCGCGGCCGTCATAAAGTCCACTTTCCAGAGTTTTTTCAGGCCTTTAAGAATAAGATAGGTGGAAAAAGCCCAGGCCATTATAGCCACCAGAATCGGCACTACTTTTTTGGCGGCCAGCAGCATATCCGCCTTGTAGGTAATAAATCGTTTAATCAGGTAGAGAAAAGCCGCCGCAATTAAGCCTCCCAGTACCGGAGAAATAACCCAACTGGCGGCAATAGCCCCCATTTTATCCCAGTTAGCAATGCCCATACCGCCGGCGGCAATACCGGCACCCAGGACTCCGCCCACAATGGAATGGGTAGTGGATACAGGTGCCCCAAGGGCAGTCGCAATATTTAACCAGATGGCTCCGGCCAGCAGAGCCGCCATCATCATCCAGACAAAGGCATCATTATTAATTACACCGGCCGGATCAATAATGCCTTTTTTAATTGTACTGACCACATCACCACCGGCAATCAGCGCCCCGGAGGCCTCGAATATGGCCGCAATTAATATCGCCCCCGTCATGGTCAGGGCTTTGGAACCTACTGCCGGGCCGACATTATTAGCGACATCATTGGCGCCAATATTCATGGCCATATAGCCGCCAATCATAGCCGCTATAATTAAGAGGGTATGCGGACTGCCGTCCAGACTATTGGCAGAAATAGTATAGAG
>JALUZF010000007.1 GCA_027012135.1 Gammaproteobacteria bacterium | reverse complement strand
TTCCAGGATAGTGCCAAGAATAAGCCCAAAAAGCTACTCCTTCATATTTCCAATCTCTTTTCCCCCATAATCCATTTCTTTCTGCTACTGATGCAGTATAGAAATGCCCTTTATTTTTATGGTAAAAACGAAAAATCGGAATTGTGCCTACCTCATATTTGTAATGAGCTTTGAAGGCAACTCCTTCATATTTCCAATTGCGACTTCTTGAGAGGTTTGATTTTTCTGCACTTGAAATCGTAAAGAAGTGTGATTTCATTGAATAACAATAAAATCTATATACACTTCTTAGACTCTCCATTGGAGAATGCTTCAAAGTTACAGTTTGGCTAGTTGTTGCTGTTTTTGTTTGATTTGCAGCAATTAGCTTAACTGTATAATTCCCTGCTGAAGCATAATAGTGGTGCGGGTTTTTATCTCTGGAAATATGTCCATCTCCAAAATCCCAATACCAACTAGTTGCAGATGTTGTGTGATTTGTAAACCACACAGTTTTAGGTGCTTGAGCGTTATGAGGCCAAAAGGTAAAACTTGGCCGTGGTGTTGGAATAGTTACATTACTAACCAACGTGCTCGGCGCCCAAAACATTGGTCTGCCTGTTACGAAACTAAATCCATGATAATCTCGTAAGTTGTATGCATCTAATTCACCATTAGAAAGGATGAAGGTATAATTATTTCCCTGGTGTTTTTTCATTTCATACACAGGAATTCTATCTTCCCCAGCTTCTTTATATACATAAAAAAGCATGCTCAGATATTCTCCATTTGCATTTTCTTTACAACTTGTTACCATCTGCAAAAAAGAATTTGATACCTTAGAAGTGAAATAATGATGAGTTTTGTCATCTGTACTCCAACATGTGTACAAAGGAATTGTTCCTTGCTTTTGTATTGGAAATGCATTGAAAGAATATCCTTCGTTTTTCCATACATGGTTATAGTTCCTTGGCACGTATGATTGGCTCACTGGGTCTATATTGAAATAGTGAGCTCTATTTGAGCTATTATAAAACCTAGTTGTTGGCATTGCTCCATTATTACCTATAGACATATTAAATTGTCCATCTGTAAGTAATGGATTTTGCCCCTTTGGCACGTTTATTGCGTATACCTTGTATTCATGGTTTTTGCCATCTCTATAGTTATTAGGC
>JALUZF010000006.1 GCA_027012135.1 Gammaproteobacteria bacterium | reverse complement strand
AATGAATTTTAAAAAAACCAGACTATTAGCTTTTATATTACTGGGTATTATTATAAGCGGTTGCAGTATGAACCGTTATGAAGTTCCGGATGATGTTGATCTTATTCCAGTCAGTCATAAAGCAGCACAGGAATTGTTAAACAAAAGCAAAAAAACACTACCAAAAAATAGTCTTGTAGTCGTAAGCAGTTTTGTTAATGTTGATGAACTTAAGCAAACTTCTTCATTTGGCCGTATTGTTGCCAGCCAGATTGCAACAGCTTTTTTTAATTCGGGGTATCAAATCAAGTCTATTGAATTACCAACAGAGTTTTTTGTACAGTCCATAGACGGTTTTGTTCAACTGTCTCCTGAAACCAGAGCAGCACTGGAAAAACAAGGTGCAAGTGCTTTGATAGTTGGAGTATTTGCACCCGCAAGAAATACGGCATATGTAACGGCCAGAATGATAGATGTTGATAGCAAAAAGATTATTTCAAGTACAGACTTTGCTGTACCCATGGGTATGGACGCAAGAGTATTATTGAAATCAAGAAAAGCCGGTAGCAGTATGGTGGATCAGTAATAAAAAACTTAATTTAAAATAATCTGCACTTATTATATTCCCCCTCCCTCTGGAGAGAGTTTTAGGAGAGGGAATATAAAGTGATAATTCTTTACATAAGCCCGCTAATTTCGATAAAACATTCTTTTTCCTTTTCACTTAATTAATTAAAGCCTGCCCTAAAGTCATAATATAATATAGCTACCACTGATGGAGTTTACTGATTGTCTGTAAACCAGGTTACACGTTTACTCAAATTAAGATTTTTAAGAAGCCCATTATGGATCAGTTTATCAAGCTGTTTTTCATGCTTTAATTCCCGGTCTTTTACCTGGTATAAACTACCTTTCTCTGTTTGAGTCTGGCCAAATTGCTCGCCATTTGCCACGCGATTGATAAATTCAGCATAAATATCACCACTGTCATATACAGCACGCCAGAATAAGGTGAGTTCATCATCCGTTGCTTTAACTTTCGGGGATATATAAGCAATGAGCTTGCCGGAATCAATGCCAGGATCAATATAATGCAGGGTGCAGCCAATCTGTTCCGGTTCCTGGTTATATAAGGCCCAGAATGTGCAGTCTGCACCACGGTAATGTGGAGATAAGCCGCCATGGAGATTGACCATGCCCAGTTTCCCTTTGGTTAATAATTCACCTTTAATTAGAGAGGTGCCAAATACGGCTATAAGATCAGGTTGCAGTTCGTCGGCCAGTTTGACCACATCCGGATGATTGATATGTGGCACTTCCCTGACCAGGTCAGTTCTATCCAGTGAGGGTTCCCTGTCGCCAAAGAAAAAATGAGCCTCTTTATTACCGGTATAACGTTTTCTATCTCTTATCCAGCGCCAGATCTTTTTATATAAATTAGCCGGTTTAAGTAAATTGATTACTTTTTTTAGTGTCCAGTGTGACCCGGTTTCCTGGACAATGGCAACAGGGTTACTGGCGGTACATATTTTATTGGCAATATAGAGGTGTCTGGGGGAACGACCACACAGGATCATGACTTTCAGTTTTGGCATATTGTTTAATCTTTATTTATTAGTCTGGTTGCGACAGGAGGAACTGATTCATTAGTCATATCCATCATCAATGCATCAGCAAAAAATTTGGCCGCCCAGTTAGGAAACTCAAAACGGGAATAATCTCCCCAGATGGGTGCAGAGCCGGCAATGGCACCTTTTATAATTTTATTCGAGGTTGAAATATTGTGATTGGTTTTCAGATATTGCAGTGCTTTCTGGGCTGGTTCCCGTAATTCTTCAGCATTACAGTCCTGGGCCAGGCGAGTCCAGTTCAGGCTCATCTGGGCGACACCGGTCAGACAGCTGTATTTAACATTACTTTGCCACCGGGAATCCAGGGTTCCAGCTAGCCAGCCATCGGAACGTTGTACCTCAGCTACGGCACGGGCTGCTTTTAGAGCAGAATCAATATACCGTTGTTCCTGTAATAAGATACCACATTCAAGAAAACCTCTGATGGCATAGGCAATGGTGTGTGTAAAGGGAGCACGATCTGGTGTAAAGGCATTGTTATCATACCAGCCATTTTCCAGTTGCTGAGATAATGCCCAGTCCAGGTTGCTTATGGCCGATTGTTTCAGTTCATTGTCATTAGCCATCAGTGCCGTTGCTAATAAGGCCCAGGTTCCCCGGGTATTATACACATGGGGCACCCCATTGTGTTCGTATTTGTACCAGCAGCCATCCTGATCCTGATTGTTTTTTAACCAGTGTCCGGCTTTTACAGCCGCTTCCAGACAATCCTGGCGTTGTAGCTGCAGATAACCGGCATTCATGCCATGCATAATTTGTCCGGTGTTAAAAATGACCGGATGGCTTCCGGGTTCTCCAAAGTGGCCGGGGAACGCACCATCTTCCTGTTGTAAGGACAGTTCCCAGTCAATCATCCGGTTGGCGCGATCAATCAGATCATCACGGTCAAGAATTTTAGCTGCAGCAAGAAAGGTTTCTATTATATAGCCTGTGGTTTCCGGGTAACCGGGCAGCCAGCCGTCTTCAAAGCTCCAGCCGGCAGAGACGCTACCTTTATCGGTTTTATTATTTCTTATATCCTGGGCCGTACATAACCAGTCGATACAGGCAGACAGGTGTGTTTTATGATCCTGTACGGGCTGGCTGGACAGGGAAAAAATATCTTTACTGATTAAACTTAAATGGCTGGGTTTCCAGGGTTTATAGCGAAAAGGCAACTGGATTATTTTCTGTAAATTCAATGTGTTTCTCTTTTGAACAATATTTTATGATTAGGCAAAATGATTATACATTCTCTGGTAGTGGAACATGGCTGACAACATAGCGGTATTTTCCCGATGCTTCTACAGGAATTTTTTCTACCTGGGTCATTATTACTTTAATTTTGTCACCCAGGCGTTTTTTTAATTCTGATTCAATCTGTGTATGGGCTTTATTATCCCATTTTGAGTTGGCAACATAAATAACTTCAACAGAATCTATACTGTGCTGAATAAATTTAAATTCAGCCAGCCCTTCAATGGCTCTGAGTATATAAATAATTGCCAGTGCATGCATAATGGTTCCATCGTATTTAACGACAAAGTCGGTAGAACGACCGGATACTTCTTCAATAACATGCAGGCCTTTTCCATCGCTGGCGATTTTATCAGATAATTTAACAATATCACCGGTTCGATAACGGATAAAAGGCTGGGCATCTGAACACAGGCCCGTCAGGACTGCTTCCCCTGACTGTCCGGGAGCAACGGGCTGTCCATAAGTGTCCAGAACTTCCATAATAATGCTTTCACTCATTAGCAGCATTTCACCATTGGGTGATTCATGAGCCGTAAAACCAATATCACGGCTGCCGAATTCATTGGCAACAGGTACGCCGAATACTTCCTGGATTAAACTGCGTTGTTCCGGGTAAAGCGGTTCCCCGGTGGTACAGACCACTCTGAGTCTGGGAATGTTAATTTTTTTTCCGCTATTCTGGATATGCGAGGCTAACAGGGCAATACTGCTGGCATAGCCATAAATACATTTTGGATTAAATGAGCTGATTGCCTTTACATAACGGAGCATATTCTCCTGAGACATTTCAAAGGCATTTAATACCAGTTGATTGAGCAGACGATCTCGAATGCTTTTTATATTATCGGTTTTATTTAGTTCTACCGGGGCTCCCCATAAATAGACTTCAGGATCACCGACTTCCACTCCAAACCACTGCCGGGCTCTTATGCGCCCTGCTGCATCTGAGGCCTGACGCCAGCGGCCATAGTAAAAAATAAGTGGTTGTCCACTGGAACCCCCGGTATTATATTTAAATGCACCGCCGGGAACATCCATCCAGACTAACTGGTCACGATGGTTCAGAGCATCGGTTTTATCCATGGTGGGGAGTTTTTGAAGATCAGAAAGTGTTAAAGACGTATTTGCACTGGGATCTATACCTGCAGATAAAATGTGTTGCGCGTGCCAGGGACAGTGTTTTTGGGCAAGTGACAATAAATTCTTCAGTTTTTTAAACTGCAGTGCTTCTATTTCTTCACGAGATAAATATTGACTCTGGTTCAGCTCTTTTAAATAAGAGAAAGTGGGGCGATGCATCAGCTTTTCGTGCAAAGGATAGATGATTTTCCCAGCTAACCAGGGTGGAATAATATTCAAAAAACTTTACTCCAGCGAATTAACGCATCTTTTAAGAAACAGGCAAGTAAATATACCGTATGCAAGACAAGAAAAGATCTTAAATTGTATTCCTGACTCTGTCTATAAGAGTTTTCGTACAATAAAACATATGTCGCTATAAACTTTTAGCCAATCTCTCACAGTGACAAATGATTAAATACAGGGTTTGTGAGTAGATAATATTTCATTTTTAATGGTTTTTTATGGTAGCTATTGGCCATTACCAGCGACTGTACAGGACGGCCCTTAAACAATGGGGCTATTTTTGAGAAATTTAATTTTTTTCTGATATGGTTTCACTGGCTTTAGCCTCAATGAGTGCAATTGAGGAGTCATTTGTAATGTCTTGCTCAATTAAAAAATTCATTTCAACACCATTTTGCTCCCGCTAAAAAAACAGGTTTTTGCCAGGTCTGAATTGTCC
>JALUZF010000005.1 GCA_027012135.1 Gammaproteobacteria bacterium | reverse complement strand
TGCTTTTAACCGATTTTTGCTGGCAAATAAGTTAAAAGCGTGTTAATTTTCTTTATTGATAGTATACTCTATATATGCGGTTAAACAGATTTAGTATACTCTATTATACGGTTTGAAATATTAATTTATTGTGAATTTATAAACTGTTTTTTATTTTATGTGCTGATTTCAGCTAATTTATTTTCAGAAAGGACTTAATAAAAGTGCTAGGTGCTTTATTCTTAATGGGTGGGAATCTTCTTGGTGTTAACCTGTATTATAAAAAAAGAAAAAAATTAAAAAATCAACGCCTTCATATTCTGATGGGACCGGGATATCAATCTCTTGCCCTGTCAGGAGATGACGTTGTCGAAGTTAATGAAATTAAAAAAACAGATAAAGCAAAAAAGAAATTAAGCAAAGAAGAAAAAGAGGCCATTCGTTATTTGAATGGCAATGTTGCTTCCGTAGCTCTGCTGCTTGCTTCCCGCTTTTATCCTGTGGTCACCCTGCCCGGTATGGCTCTGGCGGTTTATGCCTGTGTGCCTATTTATAAACGTACTTTCAGCTCAGTCATCAAGGAAAGAAAGCTGAAAAATGACCTGCTCAATGGTCTGGTCGTAACAGGAACCCTGGGTACCGGACATTTTCTGGTTACTGCGTTATTTACTTTTGTTTCAAATCTTGGAACGGTTGTTGTTCAAAAAAGTAAAGGTTATTCCGAAGAGATGCTAAAAGGAGTTTATGATCAAAAAGTCAGTACTGTCTGGTTGTTACGAGATGGCACTGAAATTGAAACTCCAATTGAAGAAGTAAAAATTAACGATGTGGTTATTGTGCATACCGGTGAACTGGTGCCGCTTGATGGAATTATCGTCAAGGGGGCGGTTACAGTGGATCAGCATGCCTTAACTGGAGAATCCATACCCGTTGAAAAGGATGAAGGTGACAAGGTATTAGCCTCTACCGTAGTGATTGCAGGTTATGCCCAGATTAAGGTCACCCAGACCGGCGAAAACACAGTGGTCGCAAAGATAGAAAATGTATTACAGAGTACCTCTCACTTCAAAACAGGTCTCCAGCTAAAAGGCGAAACCTGGGCAGATAAGGCTGCTGCACCTATTCTGGGGCTGGGTTTGATCCTGTTACCTTTTCAGGGGCCGGCGGTATCAACTGCAATATTTAATATGAGTCCTGGTAATGGTATCCGTTTATCGGCTTCAGCTCAAACACTTACCCATATTATTCTGGCAGCCCAGGAAAATATTCTGATCAAGGACGGCCGGGTTCTTGAGCAATTAATGGAAGTTGACACGGTTATCTTTGACAAGACCGGCACCCTGACCGAAGACGAGCATGCAGTGAGTCGTATTCTGAGTGCTGATAATGATTATAGCGAAGAGGATATTTTATACTTTGCAGCAGCCACTGAACAAAAAGTGAGTCATCCATTAGCCAGAGCGATTATAGAAAAAGCTGAAGCATTAGAGCTTGAGCTGCCGGATGTGGAGTTATCCGATTCCAGATATGAAGTGGGCATGGGAGTTACTGCGACCGTTAATGGTAAAACCACTCAGGTGGGTAGCTTATCCTTTATGGAGAAGGCAGGCATTTCAGTCCCTGATGAAATAAAAGAAGATGTGCTGGCAACTATCGCCAACGGTTTCTCGGTTGTGATGGTGGTTGTTGAAGGCCAGATCATTGGTGCTATTGAAATTCAGGCACAGTTACGTCCTGAAGTTAAACAGATTATAAAGAGTCTGCGCGGACATGGTATCAAATATATGTATATCCTGTCAGGTGATCAGCTGGAACCTACCCGTCAGATGGCAGAGATGCTGGAACTGGACGGTTACTTCCATAATGTTTCTCCCGAAGATAAAAGCAATATTATTGAAAAGCTGCAGGGCGAAGGTAAGACAGTCTGTTTTATTGGTGATGGTATTAACGATGTGATTGCCATGAAAAAAGCTAATGCCTCGGTTTCATTAAGTGGAGCAAGCACCATTGCCACCGATGTCGCTCAGGTTATCCTGATGAATGGAACTTTACACGAGATGGATGATTTGTTTGAAATTGCCCATCGCCTGAAAAGTAAATTGATCTTAACCATTACGTCCTATACAACGGTCGTACTGGTCTCCTTTACCAGTATCATGTTTTTGGGAGCGCCGCCTTTTGTGGCACTGGTAGTGCAGTCTCTGGTTAATAATACCTATGGTATGTCGCAGGCATTACTGCCTCTGAAACAATTAAGAGACAACAAGAAAAGGGAATATGAAAAAGAACGGAAAAAGCTTGCCAGACAGGCTGCCATAGCCGGTTAAGCCTGCCAGGCAGCTTCTCAGCCTGTACCTTTAGCAGGCTCAAAATCATATACGCACCTTTTTTCTCAGGGCTTTATTTATTCAGGAGTCAGTTTCAGTTGAACTGGGAAAGGCTCAAATAAACCTGATATAACATCATAATATACTGGACACTGAAGATGACAAATCGAGTTGACACTATCACTGTTAGAACTATCCTGAATTCCCAGGGCGGGCGTTCCTTTGAGGCCAACCTTCGTCTGGAGGACGGCAGCATCGGTTTCGGCGCTGCCGCACGGGCTATTATACCCGGTCGGCGCGAGCGTGATCTCACGGCCTCAGAGCAGCTGGGAACGCAAAAAAACGCCCCGAATATTGTGGAACTCAGGGAGTACCTGAAAGGGCGCAGCTTTGAGAGTCAGCGTGAATTTGATACCCTGTTTTCCGAAGGCGGTCAGTTCGCCAAAGTCGGGGCGGATATTGCACTGGCACTTTCGCTGGCCTATTGCAGGGCTCAGGCCCGCTCCTGTGGCTGCTCGCTGAAGGATCAGCTGGTCACTCTGTCGGATCTTGAACCGGGGATGCCGTATCCGCTTGTCAATGTCTTCAGTGGCGGTGAACACGGTGGTCACATCTCTTATCAACAGCTGATGATCATCCCGCAACATGATCGCATTCATGACAATGTAGAGACCACGCTGCAGATTTATGGCGAGATTGAAAAAATGGTCACATCCAAAGGGATGGTGGAAGGTTATTCGGCCTCCAGCGGCATGCTGACCACATCATCCGATCTGCGGGAACTATTTGATATCATGGCCAACACGGTTGAGCGACTTGGTTTCTCCGATCAGGTGATGCTCGGTACAGACGTTGCTGCAGAGCATCTTGAGCAGGGTGACGGGACCTACCTTGTCGGTGACAAGATCATGACCAGTGAGGAACTGGCGGCTTATCACCGAGGCTTTCTTGACGACTATAATTTCTACTTTTACGAAGACCCATTCGGTCCGGATGATGAAGCACCGTGGCGGGCATTGACTGAATACGCACCGTCTTCAACGATTATCGTCGGCGACGACCTGTTTGCCACCAACGTAAAAAATATAGATCCGGAACTAGCATCCGGGATCCTGCTGAAAATGAACCAGGTCGGCACAGTCACCGGCACTCTGGATGCTGCGGTTGCGGCGCGCAAGGCGGGCATGAAGCTGATCGTATCCCACCGCTCCAAGGAGACAGAAGATACGGCTATGGCTGATCTCGCGGTAGCAGTGGGTGCGGAGCTGATTAAGGTTGGCGGACCGAGGCGGGGCGATCGAATTGCCAAGTACAATCAGCTCATCCGCCTTGCAGAAGGAGATGAGTGCCCGCCAGTCTAGGGTGCGAAGGAATTATTTCAGCATTGCGACAGCTATAATAACACTTTAAGTTTTACCTGCTGGGTATTCGAATATTTAAATCAAGAGGAAAAAGTATGGCTAAACGTATCGGCATCAATGGTTTTGGCAGAATGGGACGGCTTGCAATGAGGGCTGGATGGGGTATTGAAGAATTGCAATTTGTGCGTGTCAATGAAATTGATACCGATGCCAGGGGCTCAGCTCACCTGCTTAAATTTGATTCCGTTCATGGTACCTGGGGCCCGGAATGCAATGCCGAGGGCAATATCATGATCATTGATGGCAGGGAGATAATCCATACTGAGCAGGACACCATCGAAGGTGTTGACTGGTCTGACTGCGATATTGTTATCGAAGCCACCGGCAGGCATCATAAACAGCCTGACAAACTACAGGCCTATTTTGATCAGGGAGTAAAAAAGGTTATCGTTGCAGCTCCTACCGAGGGAGCGCTGAATATCGTTTATGGAATTAATGACCATCTATACGATCCTTCTGTAAACCATTTAATCACCGCAGCTTCCTGTACCACCAATTGCCTTGCCCCTGTGGTTAAGGTGATACACGAGAAAGTAGGCATCAGGCATGGGTGCATGACCACCATTCACGACATAACCAACACTCAGACCATCGTTGATAAGGGCCACAAGGACCTGCGTCGGGCTCGTGCCTGCGGAAACTCTCTGATACCGACGACCACCGGATCTGCCAAAGCGATTACCAAAATTTTTCCAGAACTGGAAGGTAAGCTTAACGGCCATGCTGTCAGGGTGCCGCTGCTGAATGCCTCCCTTACCGACCTGGTATTTGAGGCACAGCGCGAGGTGACCGCTGAAGAGCTAAACGGCTATTTCCGGGCAGCCTCTGAAGGTGAACTGAAGGGTATTCTGGGCTATGAAGAGCGGCCGCTGGTTTCTGTTGATTATGTCAACGATGCCCGTTCCTCCATTATTGATGCGCCTTCAACCATGGTTATTGACGGTACCCAGGTGAAGGTTTATGCCTGGTATGATAATGAATGGGGTTATGTAAATCGCCTGATGGATCTTGCTCAAAAAGTTGCACAACTGATGTAAATATCAGGCTTACATTCAAGCCGCTATCATGGAGTTACTGGTCATACGCCATCTGCCTACCAGATATAATAATAGTGGCCTGTTACAGGGGCGCCTGGATATTGATATTGAGCCCCCAAACCAGGAACAACGACTGAGGATTGCAGAAAACCGCAGGAAGATTCGACAGGCCGGGCCTGTTGACCGAGTACTTTGCAGTTGTCTTAATAGAACCGTCCAGACTGCACTGGCATACGGCTATGCTGAGAGAGCCTGTATTCGTGAGCCATTATTGAATGAACTTGATTTTGGTTGTTACGAAGGCATGCCTCGACAACAGATGTGGGACGCACTCGGTGAAGCCTGGTGGCAGAGTCCGGAAAATCTGGTACTGGGAGAACCCGTCCTTGCGCTGCAACAACGAATTACCGGGTTACTCAAAAAGTACGCGCAGGCGGAACGACTGCTGCTGTTCAGTCACGGTGCCTGGACACGGGCCCTGCTTTCCTATAGCCGGACTGGCGATATCAGTAATATGAACCGGATGACAGTGAACAATAATAATATGTTGTCCTTTAAACTCTCATAGTCCAGCAAATGGTTTTTTTATTCTATAAATAGAATGGATTTTATATTTTAGAATATTCATTTCTAAAACAGTATTGACTGAAAACTTAATAACTGGTAATTGTTAGCTTTTGAAATATATACCTTGTTATCAGGTAATTACAGAAAATAATAACTTACGAATTTAAAAACTTTTATTCAGTTTAAACAATTGCTTCTCCAAAATTTTATGAATAATGACATTATTCTGTATGTTGATATATTTTAAATACAGGAGCTGTAACATATTGATTTATGAACAGAGTAGTGAGTTGGTTTTTTTTTATTAATCTATGTTAGAGAAAGTGAGTTAAATCTGTCTTAAAATACGATACTTACAGGTTAAGACAGTTCTTAACTGCAATGCCTGTTAGTCTCAAAAAGGGAACTTTATAATAACCCTAATAAAAGACAGCACTTTTTAAAAATTATAAAAAAACTACCTTTTTAAAAATCATATCTCTGGAGGATATATGCGTAAGCTTGTCGTATTATTTTTAACTTTAACTTTAGCTTTATTTACTGCTTTTTCTGCCAATGCCGGTGAAAAAGTTGTTTTTGCTGGCAGCACAACTGTTCTGCCGTTTATGGAAAAAATGGCCCCCTTTTTTAAAGAACAGGGGATGGATATTGAGGTTCAGGCGGGTGGTTCATCTGTGGGTTATAAGACGGCCTATACGGGAATGGCCGATATTGGCATGATGTCCCGTGAAATGAAGCCAGCGGAAGCAAAAAACCTGAAAAAACTGGTTATTGCCCGGGACTGGCTGGTTATGATTGCTCATAAAGATGCCCCTTTCGACAACATCACTACCCAGGAGGTTATTGATATTTATACTGGTAAAACCAAGCAACTGCATGGTTTCAAGATTAATGCTATTGCCAAGGAAAACGGCAGAGGCACTAAAAAAGTGTTTGATCATTACTTTCATCTGGGTAAAAAACACCACCATCCCCTGGCTAAAGATTTAATTATTATTGGTCCCAACGGACAATCCATAACAACTCTGGCGCATGACCCTCACGGACTGGCTTATCTGTCCTATTCTGCAGTGGAAGCAGCTATTAAGCAGGGTGAGCCAGTAAAAATGCTGACCCTGGATGGTGTTGCTGGTACTCCGGAAAATGTTTTAAATGGCAAATACAAGCTGCAGCGTACACTGAATCTGGTTTACAGGGAAGATAAAGCCGATTTGATAAAACGTATTAAAGCAGTACTGGCAACTGAGCAGGCTCGAAAGATCTTTAAAGCTAACGGAATTGAGCCCTCTCTATAATAATAAAATAGTGCGGCATCTGTTGATGCTAATGGATAAGTCGCAATTTTGTGTTCTTTACCAGAAAACCATTAATTAGACCAGGACTATCTGATTATAGTTAAGGGTTTAATCGGCCTGTTTTTTTTGGTAAAGAGCAACTTGAATAATCATTTTATGCTTTTAATGTAAAACCAATCATGAATAGCACCACTGAGGCAAAAAGTATCTCCCAAACAGGACGCTGTTTTCCTGAAGAAGATAAACCGGCAGGGAATACCTGTGTGGCAGATATTTCCCGTGCGAGGACTTGCGGAATTTTTTTAAAAGCTGTAACAGAGAATTTACATGGCATGAAGTTTATTGTTTTACTCCTGATGTTGATTTTGGTATTCATGTTGGCGTATCCGCTTGTGAACTCCTGGGATTTCTTTATGGAAATCCCGATATCCAACTGGTTGTCGTTTGACTGGGAACCAGATGATGATTACTTTGGTATGGGCATTCAAATGACCGGCAGTTTTCTGCTGGTACTGACAACCCTGCCCCTGGCAATAATAATGGGCTGGGTTATTAGCCTGCAGCTGGTTGAGAACCGAAAAAACTGGCTGAATCCTGCCATTGTCGGAATTCTTGAAGTGTGGATATCACTGCCTTCGATTATAATCGGTATCTGGGCAATCATTGAAATCATCCCTGTAGTACGTAATATCTTTGGCGGCAATGGATACTCTTTGCTGGCCGCTACCATCGGCATGACGATTTTTATTATGCCCACCTGTACATTATTGTTTTATCGAAGCTATCTATTACATCTGGATCAATATCAGGGACTTGAAAGCAGTTTTCAAATGTCTGTACTGAGCCGTTCCGAACTGTTTATCAAAAGCCAGCCTACGGCCGTTATTGGAACAATTAATTATATCTTTTGCCGCATCTTTGGTGAAACCATGGTGGTCCTGATGGTTTCCGGAAACAGCTTGCAGGTGCCAGGTAACTTGCTGGACGGTTTTCGTACTTTAACCGCTACCATTGCCATGGAAATGGGGTATGCTTCCGGCATGCACGCAACGGCTCTGTTCGCCATGGCCAGTGTTGCCATTATATTCATTCTGTTCGTATTACTAGTGCAGTACAAGAGGTTAATCCATGCTTAAAATAGTCAGACAACGCTGGATTTTATGGTTATACATGCTAATGACCATGAGTATTATTGCCACTTTTATCGTGCCACTTCAGTTTCAATACACCACTTCGGGCATTATTTTTGGCACTATTGTTACCACTTTAGGCGCGGTATTGCTCGCGGCTTTGCCAGCCTATCTGATTGCCGGTGTCATGGCGGGTATTATCCGCCTGCCGAAATGGCTGCAGTCACTGACATCGGTAATGGTTTACATATTAGCCGGTATGCCGTCAATCATCCTTGGTGTTATTGGTTTTCTGCTTTTCAGCGATACCCTGGGCTTTGGCTGGTCCATGCTCTCTGCCATGCTAACCCTGATTTTATTGCTCTATCCAACCCTGGTTACCGCATTTTCCCAATTACTGAGGCCTTTTAACCAGCGTTATGGTATGGCAGCCAAATCTTTTGACATCGGTCCTGTCGAATTTCTGTTCCGCTTGTCGCCTGCCTATCAGAAAGGTAAAATCCTGGAGGCTCTGATCCTGGGCTGGGCCACCTCGCTGGGCGATACCGCTGCAGTCATGCTGACCTGTGGTGCCCTGACCAGTTTTCCTGAATCCGTCATGGATTCTATCAGGTTATTGAATTATCACATTTTTTTGCTGGCTATGGATATACCTGGCGGCATGCCTGAAGCTCGAAGTCTTTCGCTGTTGCTGATTATCTTTTTGCTGTTTCTTTTTATTACACCACGTATAGCACATCGCTATTTTTCAGAGGATTGAAAAAATGACTGCACTATCATCACATGCATCACATGTTACAAATAATCAAGTCGCTAATAACAACTATGTTCAATTATTGTTTAATGAGCCTGATTGTTGTGGGATGGCGATTAGAGATTTAAGTATCTTTGCCAAGAAAAAAACCATTCTGACGGTTGATGAAGTACGTTTCCCCAAAACCGGAGTAGTCTCTATTATGGGGCCTTCCGGTTCAGGTAAAAGCACATTTCTAAAAGCCCTGTCTGAGCTAATGGATGAAAACCTGAGCCATCAGGGTAAAATAGATATTACCTGTGTTAATTCGGCCAATAAGACCAATGACCGCCGCATGAGCATCTGCTCTCACTTTGCCATGGTGTGGCAGAAGCCCACGGTATTTCCCTGCTCAATCTGGGACAATCTGAAGGTACCACTGCGTAAACGTAATGTACCCAGAAATGAATGGAAAGGCTTAATGGAACATGCACTGGAAAAAGTAGGTCTTATTAATGAGCTTGATAAACAATGGACCAGGCAGCGTGCTCAGCGGTTATCTGGCGGACAGCAGCAGCGTTTGTCTATTGCCATGGGGTTACTGAAGGATTCCAATATCTTTTTATTTGATGAGCCCACCTCAGCACTTGATCCCGTTGCTACAGAAAAGATAGAATGTATAATCAGTGATCTGGGGAAAAACAAGCTGGTATTACTGGTTACTCATAGTCTTGGGCAGGCCAGACGTGTTAGTGATTACTGCGCAATGTTTCATCATTATGATGATAAGGGAATGTTATGCGAATTTTCATCTGCGGATGATTTTTTCAATAGCCCAGCCAGCCCCCAGAGCCGTAAATTTATTATGCAGGAAACGGGGTTTAAATGAGGAATAGTAGTGAGTCTTAATAAACAACCCAAAGCAGTATTGATGATCCTTGATGGTATGGGACTCAATGAAGATCCAGAAACGAGTGCGACCACTGCACAACAAATGCCTTATGTGCATTCACTTATGCAGCAATATGGCTTTGCGCGTCTGGAGGCATCAGGAACCCCTGTTGGGCTGGATGATGGCAAGGCTGGTAATTCTGAAGTCGGTCATCTTACCATTGGTGCAGGTAAAGTGCTGTTAAGTACCCTGGCTCGGGTACGTGAAGGCTATTATAACGGGAGCTGGGAACATAGTTCAGCCTGGGATAATAGTGATTTTAGTAAGCCTCTGCATGTTGCAGGAATACTCTCTGATGCCGGTGTTCATGCCCATTGGGAAACCCTGATAATGGCGGCTGACCTGGGCATTAAAAAAGGTTTCCCTGTGGTTTATCTTCATGCCTTTCTGGATGGCACGGATAGCCAGGCAGGGACTGCGCCCAGAATGCTGGCCGAGCTGCAACAGGCCATTAAGGATAATGGCAGTGAAAAAATTATATTAGCGTCGGTAATGGGGCGCAAGTGGTCTGCCGACCGGGCTGAAAACTGGGATTTAACGGAGTATTGCCGTGATGCGCTAATGGGCCGCATAGAAGGTAAGGCATTTAGCATGGAAGATCTGGAGCAACACCTGGCAAACTCCCCTTCTGAAGCTGATTTCCCCTATGCTTTCCTGCCTGGTGGTAAACCCGTCGGTAAAGGGGAGACGCTGATACTGACCAATCATCGTGCAGACCGAATTTCTCAACTCGCTAAAGTGATGAATGAAGAGTGTCATGTAATTGCAATGGTTGAGTTAAAACATGAAGCAACGCCCATAGAAGATGTTTTTTTCCCTACTTTGCCTCTTAATGGTGGTTTAATTGATGTCCTGAAAGAGAAGGGCTTTCGTACAACCCGCTTGTCAGAGCAGTGCAAGTTTCCCCACGTGACCTACTTTATCAATGGTATGCAGGCTGATGAGTCGGCTAAAGGGGTTGAAGTTGCGACGATCCCCGATGCTGAAATTTTAGGCAATCCGCTGATGTCGATTAAGCTGCTGGAAACAGAAATGCAGAAAATCATGGAAGATGATGATGGCGGACAGGTGCTGATTGTCAATGTACCTAATCTGGATCAGGTCGGTCATCAGGGCAGTCTTGAAGCGGCCAGTAAAGCAGCAGCTGCGGTTGATGAGCTGGTTAAAAAGGTGGTTGGATGGGCAAAACAGCATTGCTGGCAATTATTGATTACCGCGGATCATGGCAATGCCGATGTGATGTTAGATGAGCAGGGACGCCCAATGGGTTCTCATTCCAGTAATAATGTGCCTATGCTGGTCATTCCCTGTAATGGAAAAAGCATGCACTGGAAACAGCAAACCGGTGTCTTAACGAATGTTGCCGCAAGCTTTCTGACCCTGCTGGGAACAGAATATCCGGATACTATGAATGAGAGCCTGATAACATTTAACTAGCGTACATCTATTTTTATAGTTAAACGGGCGCGGCACAGGGGGTGCTATGCCAAATTGCCAGAAAGGCCATTTGGCGGAAACACCAACTGCTGACGGCATGATTAGGTTTGATTTAACAGAAGTAAGGGAAACAATGTTCTACAGGACTTTAATATCGGTTTTACTGGTTTTGGCACTGGCTGTGCCTGTTTTAACTAATGCTGAACGTCAATCGGCCAAATTACCCAAACATGTTACCAAACAATTGATGTCTAATATGCGCGGTCATCTGAATACCTTGCAGGAAATTACTTCACTACTGGCAGAATCCCGCTATGGTCAGGCCGCTGACAAGGCTGAAAATCATCTCGGCATGTCTACGGATGAGATTCATTACCAGAAATTTGTAGGAAAATATATGCCAGAGGGAATGCGTGAGATTGGCACGAAGATGCATAAGGCAGCTTCAGGCTTTGCCTTATCTGCCAGAGAAGCAGAAAAAGATGGGGACTTAAACAGGGCATTATTGGCCTTATCTCAGGTTATAAAGCAGTGTGTAGCCTGTCATGAACTTTATCGAGCCAACCGGCCTGAGTAAATGATAATTCCCGTCTTATCAGACCAGGGCGAATAAGGATGCAGATAACAATAGTAAGGGAAATCCAGGTACGATTGGCATGATAACAAAAAAGACGCCAAGCACAAGTGCTGCCCAGGCTAAAATACGATAAATGGTTTTCCTCATATCAACTTCTCCTCCAATTAGAACTGACCCTTGTTGTTACTCATTGTTTTCTCTATATTTAAATTATAGTACATCCCTGAAAAATTGCTCAAACTAATGGCTGATCAGGCAGGTTTAAGGGGCAGCCATTTGACGAATACAGCAACATACTGAATAATGTGATCTCCAGGAGAGAGTATGAAAATTATCACCTTACTTGCACAAAAAGGCGGAACAGGGAAAACAACCTTGTCTATTCACCTGGCGGTACTGGCTGCGGCCAGAAACCTGAGGGTGGTGATTGCTGATATTGACCCACAGCAGAGTACAACTTTCTGGCATGAGAGAAGGACGGACAGTGTTCCTGGTGTTATGCCTATGAAGGCCAGCGCTTTGGAACAACAGGTTAGCGAGCTGACCAGGCAGGGTGTTGATCTTCTGGTTATTGATACCGCACCCCACTCTC
Organism: Gammaproteobacteria bacterium; assembly: GCA_027012135.1. GTDB lineage: Bacteria > Pseudomonadota > Gammaproteobacteria > GRL18 > GRL18 > JANELJ01. Next base: position 3,076 of record JALUZF010000005.1, on the reverse strand, counting down.
ACGAGGATGCTATTATTGCAGCCCAACTGGCAGACTTTATTCTTATCCCTACCCGCCCAGCCATCCTTGATCTACAGGCCATTGGCTCTTCAGTTAAAATTGTTAAAACTATTGCTGGTAAGGCCGCCATTGTGTTAAATGGCTGCCCCTTTCCAGGCAAGAATGGCGAGAGAGCGATTGTTAGAGAAGCCCGAGAAGCCCTTGCAGGTTATGAATTACCTGTAGCTCCTGTGGCCATATCTAATCGGGTGGCTCTGAGTCATTCCCTTATAGAGGGGAAAGCGGTAACCGAGTTTGAAAGCGAAAGTAAGGCGGCCGATGAGATACGTGAATTAATGAACTGGATCAACCAGGAGACAAACCTATGGTGAAGAGAGCAAAACTAACCCTGGATAATACCGAAGCGATGGATTTTGTCGGGGAAAAAAAGGCGGCAGACTTTACTGAATCGGTCGTGACCGAACAGACTGTTGCCTCTGATACTCAAAGCAACTTAGGCAAGATGTTGATTATAGCAGGATTAACAATTGTTTCTCTGATTATCTTCAGGCAGAAAATATTTTAAATTACGCAGTTTTATCATAACTAAGGTAAGATTAAAATTGTGAACGCAAAATGCCGGCAATAATACCGATTCCGCTTCCGGGATTATTAATCAGGGGTGCCAGCTATCTGTTTGGTTCCGTTTTGAGAAAATATTATACCAGGCAGAAACTTTCTGAGCTGATAGAGGTTAAGGTCAGTAGCGAGCCAGCCGGAATAACGGTAAATTGTTCGGAATTGCCGGATGCAAGCGCATGGATAATAATTACTAATTTATCGCCATTTCATGTCACGGTTTATGAATTTGAAGCGGAACTTTATCTGCCTGAACGTGCGGTAAAGTTTGTAAAAATTTGTAATGTTGATATAGGCCCTTCGGATAATGAAAGATTATTTGTCCAGACTGACCTGACTGTAAAACAGATTGAATACATTAAAAGACATAAAAATGTTGAGACTCTATGGCTGAAAGTAAAAGCCATGCTTAGTTGCAGATTATCGACATTTGAAATTAATGATCGGAATATTAATATTACCCAAAAGAACATAGAATTTATGAATTGTGATGATTCCTGATGAGCAGAGTATGTTCTATTTTGAACAAAATTTCACTCAATAAAGCTGAGAGCTGGTATTATCTAGGTGTTCATAAAAGCTGGAAAAATAATTGACGTTTATTGACCTGATAATTATTTGGCTTTAGACCATGGATTAAAGCGGGCCATTTTTTTTAGTGAGGTTGAGAGTGTTTCCAGTGTATCTGGCTCACTATCTGCTTTATTAGTCGCTTTAATTTCAATTTCAGCCATCTGTTTTTTCAGGCGTTTTAGTTCATCACTGATTTCACTGGTTTTAGTTTGTAACTGCGTCTGCTTGTACCAGAGTCGCCAGACAATAATTCCGCTGATCAGAATTAAAGAACCTGGTAATAGTGATGCTGATGTGCTCGCTATTTTACTTGAAGTTATTTTAAATGCAGTATTTTCAATCATAAATAATCTCCGGCATCGAAGTGCTTACCCAGGATGTTACTGTAACACCCTGGGTAAAGGATATATGATTAATATCAAATAGTCCATATATGAAGGAAAGAATAATGATGACCAGGTTGAATGAAGATAAAGAAAAAATAACAGCAATACGCGAACAAATGCCAGCGACAACAGCTGTTCATTATCTGAATACGGGAACCAATGGGCCGTTGCCAAAAATGGCGGCTGATGCTATGAAGGCAGAGGCGGAGAAAGAATTTTTACAGGGTAGATATTTACCGTTTATCGAAGAACTTTATGCTGAAATGGATACTACCAGAAATTTGCTGGCCCGTATGGTCGGTGCATCGTATGATGAAATTGCCCTGACTCATAGTACCACCGAGAGTTTGAATATTATTCTGTGGGGGCTTCACTGGCTATCCGGCGACGAGGTGATTACCACTAGCCTGGAGCATGTCGCGGGCTTAGCACCCCTGGCTTTGATCAAATCTCGTCATGGGATCGTTGTGAAGTACATTAATGTTGAGTATGGCGAACAATATGATGAGGAAGAGTTCATATCCGCAGTAGCAAAGGCAATTACGCCACGCACCCGGCTATTACTGGTATCTCACGTTTCAACTTCCACCGGTATTACCTTTCCTGTCAGGAAACTCACTGAACTCTGTCACGCGCATAATGTTTACGTTCTGGTAGACGGTGCTCAGGCTGTAGGGGCAATTCCAGTTAATATGCACGAGCTGGGTGTTGATTTCTATGCTATGGCTGGGCGTAAATGGCTTTGTGGTCCTGAAGGGATTGGCGTTTTGTATGTTGCCAAAGACAGGATCTCGGAAGTAGACCCAACATTTATCAGCCCTGCCTCGGTTAACCTGCGATCTGATCTTGATATTGTTTCCCCTTATGTTGTCCCGGCTCCTTTTGCTGCCCGATACCAGCTTGCCACAGCCATGTACATGCCCACCCTGTTAGGGTTTAAAAAATCTCTGGAGTATCTGCTTGATCATGTGGGTATTGAGTGGATAACCAGTCGCATTCAGGGGCTGGCCAGGCATATGCAGGCGTTGATCAGTGATATACCAGGGATTCAGGTCATTACGCCCCGGGGCAAAGAGGCTGGTTTGATTGAATTCCTTGCCGAGGGCTGGAGTCCTCCTGAGCTGAGCGCCCGTCTCAATGAGCGGAATTTTATGATCCGTGCTGAACCAGAGCATCAGTTACCCGCTCCAGTCAGGATTTCGACGGGGTTTTATAATACTGAAGAAGAACTGGAACAGCTTGCAGAAGCTATACGCGAAATTGTTCATTGACATTGGGTGTGTCGTGTTTATGATTCAGTTGCTTAAACAGGCAGGCCCTTTGTCCCTGGTGTTCGGTGTGATTAATAATTATGGAAATGTGGTATGAAACAATTAAAAGACAAGCATTTTATCCTTCCAAAATCTGCTTTAATTCAACAGCTCAAAGAGACACGAAGCCGAACCTTGTCTCTTATAGAAGATTTGAGCGATGTCCAGTTGAATGTCCCTGTCATGGAA
>JALUZF010000004.1 GCA_027012135.1 Gammaproteobacteria bacterium | reverse complement strand
GTATTGATGTGTTTGCCTAGGAGTCTGTCGGACTCACCACCCCCAAACCCCATTTTTGCTATAATAGATATCAATAAGAAACAATTTAACAGGTGTAAAAACTTCTATGGCAAATCATTTTATCAGCACCAACAGAAAACAAGCCTATCTCCTGCCACCCAGTATAGATGAGTGGCTTCCTAAAGATCATCTGGCACGCTTTATCATCGATGTGACAGAACAGCTAGATCTCTCTTCTATTCTCAAGCACTATACAAATAGCGGCGGATCAGCAGCCTACCATCCCCAGGTATTGCTGTCTCTTTTGTTTTACGGATATGCCACCGGAACCTTTTCAAGCAGAAAGATAGAGCGTGCTACCTATGATTCGGTAGCCTTTCGTTATATTGCAGCCAATACACACCCCGACCATGATACCATTGCCTCTTTCCGCAAACGTTTTCTTTCCCAGCTTGAGACATTATTTGTACAGATACTTCTGATTGCCCAAGATACAGGCTTTCTTAAAGTAGGCAAAGTCAGTCTTGATGGCACCAAAATAAAAGCCAATGCCTCCAAGCATAAAGCACTCAGCTACGCACATGCCAATAAGCTTCAAGAGCAACTTGAGGCTGAAGTAAAAGTCTTGATGAAAAAAGCCAATGAAGCAGACAGCAGTGATGAGAATGACGGCATGGATATTCCTGAAGAGATTAGTAGAAGAGAAGACCGTATCGCTGTCATCAAAGAAGCCAAAACAAAAATAGAACAACGGGCCAAAGAGCGCTATGACCAAGAGAAAAAGCACTATGACGAGAAAATCACCAAACGTAAAGCCAAAGAGAAGCTCACAGGGAAAAAGCCAAGAGGCAGGGTGCCCAAAGAACCAAGTAAAGAGATCAAACCAAGTGATCAGGTCAACCTGACCGATGACGCATCCCGCATTATGAAAACTTCAGGTGGCGGATTTGAACAGTGCTACAATGCACAGGCTTCAGTCGAACATGATTCAAGACTCATTGTTCACCAGCATGTTACCCAAAATACCAATGACAAAATGGAGATTTCTCCCACATGTAAGTGGTTTGAAAAGTACCCAGAATTCAAACCTCCTTTAATCGTGGCAGATGCAGGATATTTCAGTGAAGACAATATTGCATTGTGTGAAAAAAATGAGGTAACACCATATA
>JALUZF010000003.1 GCA_027012135.1 Gammaproteobacteria bacterium | reverse complement strand
CTCTTTTTGCGGCGACCTCAACGATGTCAGACAAGCCTTTTCTTGCTACTGAGGCTGGGACAGGAACAGAAGCTGGTACTTTAACCTTTGTATTCAGCTTTGGTACGGGATCGAGTACTTTTCCCGTATCTGGGTCAACAGGTGGTCCTTTCTCCACGAACTTTTTATTCGACCTTCTCTCAGCAAGCCTATCAAGTTCTTTCCTATTACTTCGAGTCTCTCCTTTAAAAGTACCTTCATCCATAGCTTTTATATCTTTTCCAGTATCCTGCAGATCCTGAGACAGAAAGTCTTTATCCATTTGATCTAAAATTGCCTCATCAACAGAGGTCGCCTTCATTCCCGATTCGATAGCCGCAGTTCTACTTGGGTTAATAATATCTCCTGAGTAACTTTTAATCCCTTGCTTGTTAAGTCTTTTTATCTCAGAGACATCATTCTTTGTTTTTCTAGTATGTGGTTTTTCTGATGTCGTTGGAGTAGCGGCTCCTGTTTCTGTAACAACAGTTAGTTCTTTTCTTGGAGAGAAGTTAACTTTTCCAGTTGGATCTGTTCTATATTGCTTCTTTTTTCCCTGCGCGATAATGTGATCCTTTTGTACGTTCTGACCTAAAGCATCTTTATTCTTAACTTTATCCTTATAGCGAACAACATCATCTAGTTGGGCATCCACTGAAGCCATTCCCTCATTGTCACGATTTCTGAGTGGATTGCTTTTCATCGAATAATACATATCAACCCCATCAATAAATCCAGCAGGGTCGGTAGCTATCCACCTTCCCAACCATGTTGCATAATACCGTGCTCCATAATAATGCAAACCGCTCTCCTTATCCCGCTCCTTACCGGTATAACGGTACCGTTTTGCAACTGACTTGATGCTCTTGTTCACCGCCTGATAAACGGTACTGCCGTACGGGCTGTACTCTTCATAAGAGATAGTTTGCGCCCGGCCATTCAGCTCCAGGCTGACCGTTCCAAGATGATTCCCAAGCTGATAACTAATCAATTCTTTCGATATTCCATCATCAACATCATTACGGGTTTCAATCAGCGCAATCCGCTGCTTACTATCCATAATATGCAAAGACTCTCGAACCAGCCCGGCAAGATCTCCATAGTGTTTCCGGTAAACCTCATATCCCCCCAGATAAATCCGTTCGTCTTTAAGG
>JALUZF010000002.1 GCA_027012135.1 Gammaproteobacteria bacterium | reverse complement strand
CCATATTCTGCCGGAAATTCAGACTGTGTGTGATAATGTGCAGATCATTAACCAGGGCAGACTGGTCTTTAATGCCCCGATAGAACAGCTTAACCAGCAGATGAACACTCAGGTATTACGTATGCGCTGCAGCAGGACAGTGGATAGGAAGCAACTGGAAAAGCTGGACGGTATTCAGGCAATTGAACAGGATGGAGAAAGCTGGCTGATTGAAGGCCGGACAGAAAGCACGGACAGTATTCCGGATACTGTCGGCATACCCGACAGCCCCCCCAACAACACAGTACAATTATCACAGCAGCTCGTTGAACTGTCCTGCCAAAATCACTGGGGGCTGTATGAGCTCAGCCCTGTCAGACGCTCACTGGAAGATATATTTATGAGCCTGACCTGTACTGAGCCGGAGCTGACAGAACTCAGCAATAATAAGAGTAATGATCATAAGGGTACTGAACAGAAAGCCAGGCAGGGAACAGACCATGATTAAAATCATTGCACTGCGTGAACTAAAAAGCCTGTTCCTGTCTCCTCTGGCCTGGACCATGCTGGCCATTACCCAGTTTATTTTATGTTACCAGTTCCTGGCACAACTGGAGACTTACCTGCAGATACAGTCCAAACTTTCCGTTCTGGAAAATTCTCCGGGCATTACGGATCTGGTTATTGCTCCCCTGCTGGGCGGTGCGGCCATTGTACTGCTGCTGATCATTCCTCTGCTGACCATGCGTTCTATCAGTGAGGAACAGAAAAATCAGACCCTGCCTTTACTGTTCAGTGCACCAGTATCCATGTCCCAGATTATTCTGGGTAAATACCTGGGTATTCTTGGCTTTCTGCTGATTTTAATTGCCATGATCAGCCTGATGCCTTTATCTCTGTTACTGGGTGCCAGCATTGATCTGGGACAAATGTCAGCGGCACTCCTGGGACTGTGCCTGATAGTGGCCGCTTTTACCGCGGCCGGTATTTATATTTCTACTCTGACCCGTCAGCCGGCTATTGCGGCAGTGGGCAGTTTTGGTTTATTGCTGTTTTTATGGGTTATCAACTGGGCCGGCACCAGCGCCGATACCAGTATTGAAGGGCAGAATATTCTGGCCTGGTTTTCTTTACTTAATCATTTTGAACCCCTGCTTAAAGGTGTGTTTTCCACGGCAGATGTTGTTTATTAT
>JALUZF010000001.1 GCA_027012135.1 Gammaproteobacteria bacterium | reverse complement strand
GCCTTCTCTGGGTGATTTCGGTATGGGCCTGTTCCTGATTGCCGTCTTTATTATTAACTGGTTTTACCCGGTGTTATTTGAAATTTATATGCACGGCCAAACGCCGGGCAAAAAGGTAATGAAAATTCAGGTTCTGCTGATGGATGGTACGCTGGTGAACTGGGGCGCATCCATGCTCAGGAACCTGCTTAGAACCGTGGATTTCCTGCCGTTTTTTTATATTCTGGGTTTTATTTCCATGCTCTTTAGCAAGGACTTCAGACGACTGGGGGATCTGGCCGCAGACTCCATTGTGGTGTATAAACGCAGCCAGCAGCATCTTGCCAGGATTCCTCATGCAGAACCGGTAGCACCGCCTCTGTCACTAACCGCCAGAGAACAGCAGAGTATTGTCAGTTATGCTGAACGGCTGAGTCAGTTTTCACCTGAGCGGGCAGAAGAACTGGCTTTGCTGGCCACCCCCCTGGTTAAGGATCTGGATCGGCAGTCCGGCCATGCGGCCAGTGATCGAATCGTGTCGATTGCTAATTATCTGGTGGGAAGACGATGAACCAGGCACGTTTTATTGAACTGCATGAACAGCAATGGCTGCTGCTGGAAGTACTTTGTAATGAGCAGCTGCATCCGGATACAATTGCCCAACGGCACAGCAGGCAGGCAAAAAGAAAGGCGAAACATTATCAGCCCAAAAGCTTATATGAAGAGCAGATCCTGGAGCTGCCGTCGGAACTGATTGAGCAGGCCGATTTCCCTGCTCTGTACCGTGAGGTCTGTCAGCATCTTTCCCTGGCAGAAGCCCGGCGTTACAGCCCTTATCTGATAGAGCGGCTGAGTATTCTGGTGGAACAGGCGCATCAGGCTTTTTACCGGCCGGTTCATGTCTATGGTGACAGTGCCCTGTCGGCTATTATTCGCTTTTTCACCTGGACCTTTCCCCGTACTGTGCGCAGTGAAATAAACTGGTTATGGCTGTCGTCCCTACTGTTTTACGGCCCCCTGCTGGCGATGATTATTGTCATCCAGTTTCGTCCTGAATTTGTGTACAGCATCCTGTCGCCGGATTCAGTTTCCGGCATGGAGGCTATGTATGATCCGCAGGCAGAACATATCGGTCGGGAGCGGGGCTCAGGTTCAGACAGTAAAATGTTTGGTTTTTATATTTTTAATAATACCAGCATAGGCTTTCGTACTTTTGCCAGCGGCCTGCTGCTGGGTATCGGCAGTCTGTTTACTCTGTTATTTAACGGCCTGCATATTGGTGCGGTGGCCGGGCATCTGACCCACCTGGGCTACTCAGGTACTTTCTGGCCATTTGTCGTGGGACATAGTGCTTTTGAACTCACGGCTATTGCCCTGAGCGGGGCGGCCGGCCTGAAACTGGGTTTTTCGCTATTGATGCCGGGTCGAAAAAGCCGCTACCAGGCCTTGCTGGATTCGGCAAAAATCAGTGTGCGTATTATGGGCGGTGTGGCCATTATGTTTGTTATGGCCGCATTTATCGAAGCCTACTGGTCTTCTACCCAGTTAATTGATGCACAGATAAAATATACGGTCGGGGCTTTGCTCTGGCTGCTGGTAATGGGCTATTTTGCTTTTGTCGGACGCAGGTCTGATGAATCGTCAAACCCTGCGGTTGAAATGGAACCTCAAGCTGAACGGCTTACTGATAAACGTGAATTTTAACCTGAATAAATATGAATCCTGAAGCCCTGACCCTGGAAGTAAGACCTCGATCGCCCTGGGAAGCCATGGACCTGTCAGTGCGTCTGTGTATGCAGCACTGGCGTATTCTCCTGTCCGGCTGGCTGGTTACCGTATTGCCGATCTTTGTCATTATCTCTCTGCTGCTGCTGGAAACACACCCGTACTGGGCATTTATTCTGGTCTGGTATCTAAAGCCGCTTTATGACCGGGTACCGCTGTTTATTCTGTCCAGGCTGATTTTCTCAGAGCCGCTAAACTGGCGGGACGTGTTAAAAGCTGTGCCCGGTTTTTTTAATACCGGACTGCTGTCGTCACTGACCCTGTACCGTCTGGATATGGGGCGTGCCTTTGCTCTGCCCACAGTTCAGCTGGAAGGTTTACGTGGTAAACAGCGAACCCGGAGAATGAGCGCCCTGCGCCGGGGTGCTAAAAACCGGGAAGTACTGCTATTTATTCTCTGTATTCACCTGGAGTCATTTTTGTCCTGGGGGTTAATCGGGATGATCTTATTACTATTTCCCACCGATCTGGCTATAAAAGGGGCTGAACTGGTACTGGTCAATGATGAGCCGCCGCTGTGGGTCAATGCCCTGACCATGATAATGTATTTCCTGGCCATGATGGTTATGGAAATACTTTATGTGGCCGGCGGTTTTATGCTTTATCTGAATCGTCGCACCATCCTGGAAGGCTGGGATATCGAACTGACCTTTCGCAGACTGCAGCGCAAATATCAACAAAAACACAGTCGTCAGAAAAACCGGCTGTCTGCCGCTCGGGCAGCGGCGGCCGTGCTCCTGTTCTGTCTGATTCTGCCTCTGGGCATATCCGAGCCTTTAAATGCCGCAGAAGTGCCTTATGACGATTTACGTTATGAGTTGATCCTGCCGCCGCTGGCTGAGCAGAAAACTGATCCGGAAAAGTCCACAGAAGTCATTCAGGCGGTTATGCAGGAACCGGTATTTAACCGCTATAAAACCATCAGCCAGTTAAAATATACCGGTGATACCGCTAAGCAGAAAAACTCGGAAGATTATAGTGATTTTATTCGTTCAGTCGCAAAATTCTTTGAAATGATCGGACAGGTGCTGGCCCGGCTGTTTGAGGCGGGTTTGTGGATCCTGCTGCTGATACTGGCGCTGTTAATCATTAAATACTGGAGCCGGCTGAAAATAGCCTTTAACGGCTTTAAAAAAACACATACTGAGAATAAGTTACCGGAAACCCTGTTTGGTCTGGATATCAGGGAACAGTCACTGCCCGATGATATCCGTGCTGAAGCCATGAAATTGATCCAGTCCCGGCAATACAGAGCTGCGCTGGCGCTGTTATACCGGGCCAGTCTGGCTTACCTGGTCAGACACCATGCCCTGGAACTACAGCCCGGGGCGACAGAAGGTGACTGTGTGCAGGCCGTACAGCAGCATTTAAGCTCTCAGCAGCAGATCAGTTATTTTATGGATCTGACCCGTGCCTGGCAGTTAACTGCCTATGCTCACCGGACACTGCCGGAAGCACAGCTAAAAAAACTGGTGACTGACGGGGCGGTATTTTATGAACATCTAAAACCAGAATCAGATAACAGTTCAGATGAATCCGGAGACCAGGGGCATGGGTAAAAAAATACTCTATGCCCTGCTGATGGTGTTAATCGCGTATCTGGGTGTCCTGTTTTACCATAATTTCAGTCTGGTGGAGGAACGCAAGGAAGTCGGCTTTCAGGGGCTGGCGAAACGCAAACCATTATTGGCGGCCGAGTTCTTTTTGCAGAAAATGGGGGTCAGAAATAAACCGGTAAATGCTCTGGTCGCTTTTCGTGACACGGCGAACATGCACAGGGTTAGTAGTATTCTGATTGCTACCAAACGTGAAACCCTGAATGCTGAACTGACGGATAACTTGCTGCAATGGCTGATAGCCGGTGGTAATCTGATTGTAGAAGCACGTTATTGTGAAGATATTGAAACTGAGTCGCGTGTGAATAATAAACAGGTGGAAGATACTCTCACGGATCCGGATTTTGTGTTCCGCCTGCTGGGTTTGTGCGTGACCAATATGGATAGTAAGACAATCGATGCTCTGGGCAATGATGATACACCACTAACCGTGCAGTTACCGGACTCAGTGCGACAGGGCAAAATTCAGGTTTTTTTTCCTTATTGGGAAGCACTTAAACAATTAAAGACTGTGCGAAATTATGAGCAGATATGGAAAATTGAAGATCAGTCAGGGCTGTTTCTTGTGCAGTATGCTATTGGTAAGGGGCGGCTTACGGTTTTAACAACCACAGATATTTTTACCAATGACTATATTGACCAGTATGATCATGCCCGACTGCTGCTGAAACTGCTACAGCCATCGGATCGCGAAACCAGTAACTTAAAAAGCCGTAATATGCAAAAGAGTGTATGGCTGATTGCTGTAGATGATATGCCTTCTCTATGGCACTGGCTGTGGCAAAATGCCGGCTATGTTATGGCCAGTCTGAGCCTGCTGTTTTTGCTCTGGTTATGGCGTGCGCCCCTGCGTTTCGGACCGGTTCTTGACGATAAGCCTGTTGCCCGGCGTAAATTACTGGAGCATATTGAAGCCAGTGCCTATTATCGCTGGCATTATAAACAACTGCTTCGCCTGATGGCTTCTGTGCAGGAAGATATCTGGGAACAGATTCAGCTAAGGCACCCGGTGATCCGACGTGAAAATCCCGAACATGCCTGGGCCTTACTTGAAGACATTACCCGGATTAAACAGGCAGAAATAAAGAAAGCATTGACGCCATTAAAATCGATCAGTGAAAAAGATTTTGAACAAACCATAAAAACCCTGAACACCCTGAAGAACAGCTTATAATCACTTAATACTTAATACTTAATACTTAATACTTAATACTTAATACTTAATACTTAATACTTAATACTTAACACTTAAAACCTGGAAATAACAAATATGACACAGGAAACCACCCCAATCAGTCAGACCATGCAGTCTGAAA